>JAPKYY010001030.1 GCA_026394095.1 Acidobacteriota bacterium
GTTCGGCGATGATTTCTTCGTCGCTCATTTGCTTGTGTTTGCCAAAACGAACTGCGCCTGTCGATGTTTTTTCGGCAAGGTCGCGAATGTATCGGGCCTTTTGACCAGACAGGCCTGCAGCACGCATTTGCTCTTCAGAGACGGCCAGCACCGCAGTAGGGTTGAGCGTACGTACCCCGCAACAATCTTTGAAACGTCCAAAAATTGTCGCTGCTGCCTTGCCGCTGAGCTGCTGATAGACGATGGAGCTGACCAGCGACTGAAAAGTAGGCGGATGGTATTTCATCGCATAGGGGCCAACTTGCGAGATGATTTGTTTGAGTACAGGATCGCGGCGGCGAAGATGACGGAGAGCAGATTCCATATGAAGACCCATGATAAATTGACGCGGCGTAATTTGCTGGCTGGCCTCGGGGCCGGGCCGGTTTTGCTGGCACAAGACCCGGTGATCCGCGTGGATGTGCAACTGGTAAACATCACCTACACTGTGCGCAACAAGCAGGGCGGATTGGTGGGCAACCTCACCAAGGACGACTTCACCGTATTTGAAGACGGCAAGCAACAGGAGATCAACCGCTTTCAGCGCGACACTGATTTGCCGCTCACGATTGGACTGCTGATTGATATCTCCGGGTCGATGTACAACGTGATCAGCACGGGCAAGCGCGCAGCCTCTGAGTTCTTTCGCAAGGTTTTGCGGCCGAAAGATTTGGCCTTTCTCATCACATTCGGGTCTGAGTTGGAGCTATTGCAGGATTTGACTTCTTCAGTCAGCCTGCTCGATAAAGGCTTGAGCCAAGTGGAAGGACAAAGGCCAACACGAGTGATGACACAGGGGCCGGTGCCAACAACGCCCCGAGGCACACGGATGTTTGATGCGGTGTATTTGGCAGCAGAAGAGAAGCTGAAAAACGAGGCGGGGCGTAAGGTGATCGTGCTGCTGACCGATGGCGCAGACCAGGGCAGCTTCTACAAACCGATGGATGCACTGAAGCAGACACATCTCTCCGACGCAGTGATTTATAGCTTTTTCTATTACGAGCCTATGTACGGGAGCGATGAAGGTGCTCTGAAGAAGTTGAGCGGCGATACCGGAGGACGGGTCTTTGACGTCACCAAGCGTGGCGGCCTCGACCGCTCTTTCGAGCAGTTGCAAGAAGAGATGCGCAGCCAGTATTCCTTGTCTTATTCACCCACCAATGACAAAAAGGACGGGGCCTTCCGGCGTGTTGAGATCAAGCCCAAAGACTCGAGCCTCAAGGTACAGGCGCGGCGCGGATACTACTCGGCCGGCGCTTAACGCTTGCAATCCACTGTCACACGTGTCATAGTACACCTGTGATTCCATTCCGAGTCGAGCTCGTGCCGGGAGAGCCGGTCTATGAGCAGGTGGTCTTTGCTGCCAAAAAGGCAATTCTCGCCGGCCGTCTACAGCCGGGAGATGCTTTCCCTTCGGTGCGGCTGCTGGCAAAAGCAGTGAAGATCCATGCCAATACAGCACAAAAAGTGATCGCCGAATTGGTTGGTGAAGGCTTACTCGAAGTGCGGCCGGGGATCGGGACCGTTGTTACTGCAGGGGCGACTATCTCGAAACGGGAGCGGGGCAAACTCCTGCATCGTGAAGTAGAGAGCCTGGTGGTAGAGGCGCTTCGTCTTGGAATGCAACGGGAAGAGCTACTGTCTGCAGTGGAAGCGGGCTGGCACTCATTGAGCAATCAGGTGGAGGTGTAGCCGATGATCCGTACCTTTGATTTAACGAAGCGGTTCGGGAAAACGATGGCGCTGGACCGGGTGAATCTGGATTTACCAGCAAACTCGATTTTCGCCCTCGCCGGCCCGAATGGAGCAGGAAAGAGCACATTGCTGCACCTGCTCCTGAATCACTTTCGCAGTGATGGAGGGCAAAGCGAAATCGCCGGAGTAGACTCCCGGAAGCTGAGCCCCAAAGACCTGCAGAAGATTGGCTATGTGGCGGAGAGCCGGCACTTGCCGGAGTGGATGCAGGTGGCAGAGTTCTTCCGCTACACGAGCCAGTTTTATCCGAACTGGCAGCCAGACCAACTACGAGACTTGATCGGCCTGTTTCGATTGCCCATGGAGGCGAAGGTGAGTTCGCTGTCGCGTGGAAAGCGCATGCAGGTGGCCTTAGCGGCAACCCTTGCCTATCGCCCGCAGGTATTGCTTCTTGATGAGCCATTTCAGGGCCTGGACGTATTGGTGCGAGACCAGGTGATCGAGAGCATTGTCGAGCGAAGTGCAGAATCAACCGTGCTGTTGGCTTCCCACGACCTGGCAGAAATTGAAAGCTTCGCTACGCACTTTTCGTATTTGTCCGAAGGCAGGCTCAAATTTTCTGGAGACATCTGCCAACTCCAATCGGAGTTCCGCGAGGTGGAAGTAGTGCTGCGGGAAGCGGTTGAAATCGAAGTGCCGGGCCACTGGATGAATTACAGTATCCAGGGCGAGTATGTGCGATTTACAGATTCAAAGTACGCAGGAACCGATGCGATTCGAGAACGGTTTCAAGGCGTAGCAGACATAACCGTGCGCAACTTGCCGTTGCGAGCGATTTTTGTCGAGATGGCCAGGGAAGGACAAAAGTCATGATCCTCACGATATGGAAGAAAGATCTGAAACGGCTCTGGTGGGGGATTCTACTGACGACTGGATTCCTTGTGCGTTTGGCGTTTCTCGATGCAATGCGCAAGGAATCGATGCCATGGACGGAAGAAGCGTGGTTGAGCCTTTTGTTGCCTCTGTCATGGATAGCCATCCTGGGGATGGCGATCCATGAGGATACACCCGGGAATTCACGTGCTTATTGGGCCAGCTTGCCCGTTAGATGGCAATCCGTTGTAGCTGCAAAACTGCTCTTGGCTGTTACGGCAATCCTGGTGCCTTACGGGATAGCAACTGGCCTGATACTGCAATGGCACGGCCTTGATTGGACTTCATATGCAGTCGAGCTAGCGATGAAGCAATTGCACGTCCTAGCCATCGTTGTTTTGCCGGGAATAGCGATTGCATCCTTGTTTCGCAATTTGTCACAGGCGATTCTTGCATTTCTCGCCGCTGCTGTTTTTGCCGGAATCTCGCTTGAGGGATCCGGGCTCGGGCTTACAAAAGATGGACTCCTGCTTGTAGCTTCCATGATCTGGCTTGGGTTAGGCGGAAGGCTTCGACTCAAAGTTGGTTCAAAGCTACCAGGTGGAATCATTAAGCCTGACGGGCGATGATGGCTCAGTGATTGCGGCGCAGCTAGAGCGCGGCAAGCCAACAACTGTTGCGCTAGACGCCTACCAATTTGCCGACGGTAAGGGAAAGCCGTGGCAGGTGTTGAGCTTTCTGCCCGAAACCTACAAAAAATGGAGTGGCCGCAGAGTTACCGTCAAGGGTAGAGCCTTGCTTCGGTTGTCCCGGTGGGAGCAAAAAGTGGAAATGCCTCTCGGATCGCAGCTTTGGCTGCCGCAACTGGGAAGGTGCGTCAGCGAGAAGATAAGCGGGACGCAATACAGTATGGCAGTCCGGCTCACTTGCCTCAGTGGCAGGCCTCTAACTAGTCCGGTAAAGGTTTATCTTGATGACAAATCGATCACGGCTAGCCCAAAACAACATTTTCTTCAAGATCAAAACAAAGTAGCCTTGCTCTCGCCTGTTTATCGTTCAGAGGTCTATTTTTATGAAAACAAGACGGAGGCCGGAGATTCGCAAGTGGAAGGCAACCCGTTCTCAGAAGCCAAGCTTGCAATCACGTCTTCCCAAAGTTTGGGAAGCGCATACATAGACTTTGAATTTCGCGGTGTGGAACTCGACCGCTACTTCGTAAAGCCCTGACGTGCCGCGAAGTAGCGCTCGATCTGGTCGTCCAGCGAGATAAAGGGCAGAATGCCGGTTTTGTTGAGACGGGCATTCTCAAGAGCGGAGTACTTGGGCCTGCGGGCAGGAGTGCGATACTCACGCTCGTTGGTGGGCTTGAGCTCAGGGCTGAGGTTGGCCTTCTTAAAGATCTTCGCGGCGTAGTCAAACCACGAAATCGGTTGGCCTCCGCCCGCATGAAAGACTCCAGATTCGTTACGCTCCACCAGATCGGCTGTTACTCGAGCTAGCTCAGGAGCATAGGTTGGTGAGGCGATATGGTCGTTTACGATCCGCAAGGGGCCACCTTTGGTGGCAAGCCGCAGCATCGATTCGATGAAGTTGCCACCGGCCGTACCAACACCAGCAGGCCCAAAGACACCGGAGGTACGCAGCACCAGAGCAGAATCGCAATATGCTTGCGCGTAGAATTCCCCGGCGAGTTTCGAGACACCATAGGCGCTGATTGGTCGGACGGGGTCTTCTTCGCGATAGGGACGGCCCGCGGTGCCATCAAAGACATAATCTGTCGAGAAGTGCACAAGACGCGCGTCCAGCTGGCGGCAGGCGACTGCGAGGTTGCGTACTGCAAGCCCGTTGACAGCATAGGCTACTTGCGGTTCATTCTCTGCAATATCGACCTTATTGTAGGCGGCAGAGTTGAGCACCAGGTCGATCTCGAGAGACGCCAGTTTGGTTTCAAGTTGAGAGGTGTCTGTGATGTCTACATCAGTGCGGCGAAAACTGTGGACGGTGTGTCCGCGCTTGGAAAATTCTTGAACGAGTTCGACCCCGAGCTGGCCGGCGGCTCCAAAGATGGCTACTTGCATGTTGGCAAATACCAGCGTATCAAGGCTTAAATTCTACGCTGATCTCGAGCAGATTTTTCTCGTCGCCAGGGTGAGGAATCGGGCGGCAATTGAGAACTTGACCCCGGTTGGATTCATCAGCGCCAGCCCATTCCACAATGACGCCAACGGGAATTGGTTCTGAGGATTCAAAGACGGCTACGTTCCCATCACGCTCTCGAAGTGAAACCGGAATCGACTTGCCGTTGTCGCTAAAGACATGCAGCGTTCTTTGTTTTGCTAGCAAGAAGGTCACACTAGCCTTATCGCCCTGCAGGCAACAAATTTCAGTAATTCTATTTGAGAGTAAAAAGGAGCCAGAGGCCAAGGCCAACCGCACCTGGCAGCAGAAGTTCAGCCCATTGGCGCCAGCGCCAGTTTCCGAGTGAGTGGCGCAATGTTGCTGGGCCCGGTTTCGGCAGCGCTGAAGTCTCACCGAGGTTGCGTTTGAGGAAATCGGCCCGCAAAAGGCCCTTCAAGGGGCTCGGCTCGCCGTTCAAAATCTTCCGAATTTCGGCCCGTCCCCATCTGTCTGCAATCAGAATCGTGGCGCTATTCATGCCGCGAGTGGAATCTGCGAGTTGTTTCCGTAGGGGTGCAGGTATCTCGTCAGGGGCACTGAAGACTTCTGTCTTCTCCCCGATCGAGATGTATACGGTAGTCCGTTTGATGGTGGTCAATCGCCCACTCCGACAAGCCCCAGAGGCCGAAGGCTGTCGCCGGCCTGATCGAGAACCACCTGAATGAAGCCCAATGCCGCACGGCTCAGAGCCTTGTCTTTGCGGTAGATCAATCCCAGACGCCGGATCATCTGTTCAGGCCCGAGCGAGAGCGTGACGAGCTTGCCTGCAGCAATTTCTTCCCGGCAGTGAGATGCCGCGAGGAAACTGATGCCTAGCCCAGCCATTACGAACCGCTTGATCATTTCGGTTGAGTCGAGTTCCATTGAGACTTGTAATTGCTCTTCGACCGGTTCGAGCCAGGAGTTTAGCTTGGCGCGCGTAGTTCCTGTCTTTGGCAACAACAATTGGTAAGGAGCGATGTCGGCGGCAAGCACCTGACGCTTCTCAGTTAAGGGGTGGCCATTAGGGACAATAATGCGGATTTCGTCAGAATGAATTTTGACGATCTGGCATTTCTTCGCGTCTACCGGAAGTTGTGTAATGCCAAAGTCGGCCTGGTTGTCCTGAACGGCCTGAAGAACGCGAGAGCCGTAGCTTCGGTCGACATGCAGCTGGACGTTCGGAAACTGCTTCTTGTATTCGCTAAAGACTTCGGGAAGTACATAGATGCAGGTAGCTTCGTTGGCGGCAATGATCAACTCGCCACGAGGCACTCGTTCGAGTTCCTGAATCGATTCTTGCGCGCGGCGGCGAAGGTCGAGGATTTGTTCAGCGTATTCGGCGAAAATTCGGCCTGCGGGAGTCAGCGCGATGCGCGTTCCGAGGCGTTCAAACAGATTTGCATTCAATTCCTGCTCCAGCTGCCTCACTTGGGCGCTGATTGCGGGCTGAGTTCGAAAACAAGTCTGGGCGGCCTTAGAGAAGCTCTTAAGCCGGACAATCTCCAGAAACGTGTGCAATTGATCAAGATCCATGGGGTTCCTGGGCTAATTTCGAGGGGGTCGGTTCTTTGAATTATAGCATTTGATTATGGGACCCATTAGAGCCACCGAGGTAATGCGGCGTCAGAATTCAAAGGGAAATTTCACAGAACTGGCTGATGC
>JAPKYY010000474.1 GCA_026394095.1 Acidobacteriota bacterium
CGGCCGCACCATGATTGATTCCACCCGCACCGAGATCGCCCTCTACAAGCCTTCAAACGGCCCCGCCTTCCAACTCTTCGCTGGCCGCCATCTAAACAATTACTTCAGCATCCAGGCCGCCTACGGCTGGAATGGCAACCCCGTCACCTTCACCGGCACCAACGCAACAGATACCTTCGAACAGCAACGCCGCAGCACCCAAAACTCATTCGGTTTCGATGGCATGATCTACGGTCGCCCCCGCACGAGCATCTGGCGTCCTTACGTCGCCGGTGGCACCGGCCTCATCCACCTCAACAGTCGCGCCCAAACCCTCCTCATTTCCAAGGGCCGCCCCACCCTTCCCCCAGACTCTTTCTCCGCCACCAAGCCCTACTGGCGCACCGCCGTCGGCATCGACCTCAAGCTCCGCCCCAAATGGCACTTCCGCTTCACCTTCTGGGAAACAGTCTCATCCAATCCACTCAGCGCACAGCTCCGTCCGCCAGGCAAAGCCCTCTTCCTGAACTTCATCAATAACTTTGGCTTAGTCCGCGAATTCTAGCGCGGCTGGAATTCGCAATAAGGGCAATTCGCCCAGTAAATCGGAGCATTCTCAATTCGCTCCCCAGCCACTCGTGCATGGCAAACCTGACAATACTGAAAGCTCTGAATGTTCTTCTCTGCTGGCAGAATCTCAATCAGCTTCTCAAACACACACAAGCCCGCCGTCTCCTTCAAGCTCTTGAGTGGCCCCTTAAGCTGCTGTGCCTCGATCAGCCTCGAATACAGCTTCGACTTCAGACAGGAAGGAGCCAGCAACTCTTCTTCATCACAAAGTTCTGCGATTTGTTCCATCCAATTTTCTGAAATCATTTGACCTCCTCCTTTCCGTGCCATGCTTCTTTGAACTGCTGTCTGGCCCTCGCCAGTAACCGCTCCACCGCCTTCGCTGTCCGTCCAATTTCAGCGCCTATCTCCTCGGCGCTCTTCTTTTCCCAATACCGCCACAGCAGCACTGTCCGGTAATCCTCAGGCAGCTGCGCAAGTATCGCCGAAATCCGCGCCTGTGCCTGCGCCGTCCCAATCTGAATCTCAAGCCCGTTGCTTGAATCTGCCACCTGATCGGCATCCTCAGGGAAGGGAACACTCTTCAACACCTGCCGGTAGTGATCCTGTACCTTATGCCGCGCAATTCCAAGAATCCACTGCTTCAGCGGCGCGCCGCCCTCATACCGGGCCAGCGATTTCCAGGCGGTCAAGAATACTTCTTGAACCAGGTCATCGACGGCCTCCACCCTCGGCTGCAGCCGAAAACGGACATAGCGATATACAGGATCTGAATAGAGCAAAACAAACTCCGCCGAGGCCTTCCGGTCCCGCTGAAGCACAGCCTTCGCCAGCTCAAGATCACTATCCAATCGATTTGGGCTTAGAACAATCAAAGCAATCTAACTATGATGTCGCGCTTCACTCCCAGATCCCCCTCCAAGCCCCGCAAGAGCCGTCTGGTGCTCCACAGCCTTCCGCTCGATAAACCGCTTCGTCAACCATACAAACCCCAAACTCTGCGTCCATTCCGAAACCAGATTCCCCACCACCTGCCCCCATTTGTCCTC
>JAPKYY010000974.1 GCA_026394095.1 Acidobacteriota bacterium
CCTGTTCGCCGAGGTTGTGTCGGTTGAAGTACGACCGATCAGCCTGACCTTTGCCGACAACAACATGCACACGGTGCGTGCCAAGCTGAGCGCTGGAGAATTGGCTTCGATTGAGACGCGTCCGATTGTGAGCTCAGATCAGATTTGCCGTCACGAATCGACCTACTATCCGCCGCTGACCCCAACCTCACACGCGATGGCTGGCTACACGCTGGCGAATACTTTCACCGGAAAGGGGCTAGGAACCAACTGGTCGATGCCCGAAAAAAGATCTGCCTTTGTTGCAAATTTTGAAATTCCCGTGTTAGACTGATTAAGGTTGAGTGAGCGGAACGGTACTGAATTCCAAAAGCTCCCAACCCCCCCTATATATTTCCCCAAATATATAGGGTCCGCACCCAAACAAAGACCCCCATGCGCGAGCATGGGGGCTTTGTTCTTCAGGCAAAGATTAGACGACGCCTAACTTCTGGGCAATCTTTTCGAGCAATTGCCGGTCATTTACAGTAAAGGCGTTGACCGTAGATTTGTACGCATCTTTGATGCGTACGGCTACTACACCACCGAAAGTAAAGACCAATTCCTCAGTAGCCTTTAGAGGGCGCATGGGAACCGGGATCGGTGCCACCTTCGAGCCAGGGCCGTAATCGACCATCTTCTCGCGAGGAAGCATGTTCACCCGTGCGGCCTCTTCCCGAAGAAGAGCCAATTGCTCCACTTGTGGCACGCCCTTTTCATCGGGTAATACCATGCCATTTTTGTCGTACATCAGTACGACATCGTACAGGAAGGTACGTTTGTTGGTGTTCCGGGCTGCCGGATCGAACCAGGATTTGACTGGCCGGTTTGGATCCCAGTCGGGAGCCTCTTCGCCAGTGGCCTTGAAGTAATCATCCCGCGTCTGAAAGAAGGGGAAAACATAGAGATCATTGATTGGAAACATTCCGCTGTCGCTCATTTGAACCTCGAGCTTCAATACTGAAAAGGCGGATAGAACTGAGTTCTCCCGCCACGGCCACAATAACCACAGTGAAACTACGATTGAGCTGGTCTAATCGCCAAATATTTGAAAACAGGGGAAATGTAGTTGCAAAATATCTTCGAACGCAAAAGGAAGACCCCGGTTTTCACCGGGGCCTTCAAGATCTTTGCAATTGGAGTGCGGAAAGAGTTTAGTGATCTTTCTTCTTCTTGTGATCGTCCTTGTGTTCTTTCTTGTCGTCCTTCTTTTTGTCGTCAGACGCAACAGCGGACAAGCCAAATACGAGCGCGAGGCCCAAGGTCATAGTCATGATTTTTTTCATTTTTAATCTAGTCTCCTTCAGTGTCAGTTCCAAGTAGCTTATCTACTTAGATTCCATATCGTACTAGTGGTGCTGACCTTGAGGAATTCGCTAATTCTGAAACAAACTTAACCTAAGGCTGCTATTTGGCGTGGATCTCCTGGAGGCTCCAGACCCGATTTGGGGTAGTCTGTTTGGCTTCCATTGCTTCAGCCGCTGCTTTTGCCGCAGACATTGTAGTGATGCAGGGCTCGGCGGATGGCTTTTTCATCACCAAAGCTGACGCTGCCCATGGTTGTGTAGATAGCGAGCTGAAGTGCGCCCGTTTTCATAAGGTCGACTGCATTGGGACGCCCTTCATTGACCTTATAAACGATCTTGGACGGTACACCCGCTGCTTTGAGAGCATTGGCCGTGCCGCGGGTGGCGACAAACTGGAAGCCAAATTCTTTGAGTTTGACCGCGATAGCGACGGCCTCGGGCTTGTGTTTGTCGTTGACGCTGATGAAGATGGTGCCGCTGGCGGGGAGGGGGACTCCGGCGCTGAGCTGAGCCTTGCCAAAGGCCTCGCCGAAGGTATCGCCGACACCCATAACTTCGCCCGTGGAACGCATTTCTGGGCCAAGCACCGGGTCTACGCCCAGGAACTTGTGGAAGGGAAGGACGGGGCTCTTGACGAAGAACTTCGTGACGCTAAGAACTCCGCTGGTGCGGCCACCGGTGAGGTGGGCCAGGTCTTTCAGTTTGTGGCCAAGCATGAGGCCGACGGCCACTTTTGGCAGCGGGATCCCGGTGGCTTTGCTGACGTAGGGTACGGTTCGCGAGGCTCTCGGGTTTACTTCGATTACGTAGACCTTGCCGTCTTTGATCGCGTATTGCACGTTCATCAGGCCGACCACTTTGAGGGCGCGAGCGAGCTTGACGGTGTATTCTTCGATGGTTTTGAGATCGGTTTCGGTTAGTGAGTAGGGAGGGAGGACACAACTGGAGTCGCCAGAGTGGATACCGGCTTCTTCGATGTGTTCCATAATGCCCGAGATGAGCACGTCGTCGCTGTCGCTGAGGCAATCGACGTCGACTTCGACAGCATCTTCGAGGAAACGATCCACAAGAACCGGACGATCCTGTGAGAAGTGAACGGCTTCCTGCATGTAGCGCCGAACCATGTCTTCGTCGTAGGCGATAACCATAGCGCGACCGCCGAGCACGAAGCTGGGGCGTACCAAGACCGGGTAGCCGATCCTTCTGGCAACTTCGCAGGCCTCTTCCACGTTGGTGGCGGTGCCATTTTCGGGTGAAGGAATATCCAGTTCTACCAGAAGCTTGGAGAAGAGCTTGCGATCTTCGGCCAGGTCGATGCTTTCGGGTTGGGTACCGATAATGGGGACGCCATGCTTCTTGAGGCTTACGGCGAGATTCAAAGGAGTTTGGCCGCCGAACTGCACGATAGCCCCGTCGGGCTTTTCGGTGTCGAAGATATTCAGCACTTCTTCGAGTGTGAGTGGTTCAAAGTAGAGACGGTCTGAAGTGTCGTAGTCGGTCGACACTGTTTCCGGGTTGCAGTTGACCATGATGCTCTCGTGGTCAAACTCTCCAAGCGCGTAGGCCGCATGGCAGCAACAATAATCGAACTCGATGCCCTGGCCGATGCGGTTGGGGCCCGAACCAAGAATCATGACTTTTTTGCGCGTGCTTGGCTCAGCTTCGCATTCACTCTCGTAGCTGGAGTAAAGATAGGGAGTGAAGCTTTCAAATTCAGCTGCGCAAGTGTCGACGCGATTGAAAACGGCGGCTACTCCGAGATCTTTTCGGTAGCTGCGAACGGCGTCAGGGGTGGCTCCTGTAGCCTTGGCAAGGTAAACATCGGAGATGCCGTCGCGTTTGGCCTGGCGCAGCGTGGCAGCATCAAGGTCTTCGAGCTTGCGACCCTTGAGGCTCTGCTCTTCGTCGATTACATCCTTCACCTGACGCAGGAACCAAGGGTCGATTGCCGTCAATTCCTGTACCTGTTCGATAGTCCAGCCTCGTTCGAACGCGAAACGGATGTAGTTGAGGCGCTCTGGGGTGGGAGTAATTAGCCGTTGGCGGATCAGGCTCTCCTCATAGACATCAGCTTTTTCGCTCTTGCCGGTTTCAAGTGACCGCATAGCCTTGCCAAGGCTTTGGCGGAAGGTGCGTCCGATCGACATGACTTCGCCAACGCTCTTCATCTGTGTGCCGAGCGTAGAGGAGGCACCTGGGAATTTTTCGAACTGCCAGCGCGGAATCTTAACCACGACATAGTCAATCGTGGGTTCAAAGCAGGCTGGGGTAACGCGGGTGATGTCGTTCTTTAGTTCGTCGAGGCGGTAGCCTACGGCAAGCTTGGCGGCAATCTTGGCAATGGGGAAGCCGGTTGCCTTGGAGGCCAGGGCGGAACTCCGGGAAACCCGGGGATTCATCTCGATGATCATCAGCTAGCCATCCACCGGATTCACGGCAAACTGGACGTTGGAGCCGCCGGTTTCCACGCCGATCTCCCGCATGATGGCGATGGAGGCATTGCGC
>JAPKYY010000845.1 GCA_026394095.1 Acidobacteriota bacterium
ATACACGATAAATGAAGCTTTATACCAAGATCCTCGTTGCCCTCTCGCCCTTGGCTGTCCTGCCCAACTGCCTGAGCGCACTTACCGTCTCTGGCCCGTCGGATGCTCCAACTTTTGTGCTGGGCGACAAAGTCCTCGTCAATCGAGCCGCATACCAGTTCAACTTTCCTTACACAAACCAAAGCCTCTTCACCACAAGTCTCCCCAGACGTGGCGATATGGTTCTATTCTTCGTCCCCAATCGCAAAACTATGGGTCTCAAGCGCATCATCGGTCTGCCGGGAGATACGATTGAACTCAAAGAAAACACGCTCTACATCAACGGCAGGCTGATTGACCAAACCCCGCTCGACCGCAGCCTCTTTGCCCCCTGGATCTCAGCGGAACACGGTCTTGGCACAAGCCTTGCCCGTGAATCCCTCGGCAATTGGATCACTTACACTCCGAATCGATCCACACAAAGAAACACCGCTGCAATCCGTGTCCCGGCCGGCGAATATTTTCTGCTCGGGGATCACCGCGATAACAGCAATGACTCTAGAAGCTTCGGCACAATCCCTTTTCGATTGATCGAGGGTCGTGTTGTCAAACTCCTCTTTTCTCAGCGGCCAGCGAACCTATACCCCGGCTTCTAACCTGCGTTGCGGCAGTCCCGCCAGCGTTAGCCTGCCAAGCAGTACACAACCAAACGTAAAGACCAGTGGCACCGAGTAACTCCCATACACTCCCCACATCAAAGAAATCAGATAGGGAAACCAGGTCTGGCCCACCGTATTCACCGGCATCGCCCAGGCCATCACTCGTCCCATTCCCCGGCTTCCAAACTGATCCGCTGCCAGCAACGGCACCATCAGGGAATCTGCACTCATCCCCATTCCAAACACCACTGCAAACAGGTAGGGCATCCCCTCCCGGCCCACCACAAACAACAACGGCATCGCCCCAGCCATCAGTAAGAACGCCACGCTGATCACATGCCGCTTCGGGTAGCGGTCTGCCGTCCAGGCAAAGGCAAATCGTCCGCACGAACCAACCGCAAGCATCAACATCAACATCCAGCCAAACACTGCATCGAGGCGCGCCTGTTCCACATAACCCGCCTCCTTCAAAATCAGCTTCAAGTGCTGACTCACTCCTGCCACTCCACTGATTGCCAGCGTACTTCCCACCAGCAAAAGCCAAAAAGATCTGCTCCTGAACAAATCCTCTCCGCCCTCCACGATCACTCGTTCAGCAGCAGGAACACTCGGCAATCCAACCCAGGCAATCACAGAAGCCAGCATCGTCAGCAACCCAATCCCAATCAACGCCCCACGAAACCCATAGGCTGCAGTCAGCGGGCGAGCCACCAGCGCAACCGACACAGCACCAAACAAGCTGATCCCGAAATAGGCCACCGCCAGCGCCGTCCCGCGATTCTCTGTAAATACCTGAGTCAGCAATATCTGATGCGTCAGCGGCCCGGCAAAAATCCATCCTGCCATATAAACAGTCCACAGCCCGTAATAAGCCCACAGGCTCCCACCCATCAACCCAAATCCAGCCAGCCCCATCCCGCAAACGAGGGCCCCGCCCACAATACAAGCCCGCGGCGGCAATCTCTTCACTACCAGCGGCCCCAGCACCAGCGTCACCAGCGTCCCAATCGGCAAGCCCAGCAGCGCCTCTGGCCGCCCCCAGCCAAAGGCCTGCTCAAAGTAGTCGTAAAAGAAGGGCATCCCAAAATACGGAATCATGCACAAGATTTACCAGCGTCGCAAGCGCAACACCAAGAGCTTCCCCGGCCACTCTTACCGCCTCCATCACATTACGATCGCCAGCCGCAAGCCCCGCCGTAATCTGCTCGGCCTGCATCCCTAGCTTTTTCAGCAAAGCAGATCCTGCCGCATGGTCATCGAGCTTCCCATCCATCCCAAACGGCACATAGCCAAGTTCGCCGGCAAAGGGGCGAAACCGTCGCAACCTCATACCACCCACCTGCAATGCCGCCGCTATGCCTGTTCCTGCGCCCACGGCCGCCACCGTCGCATCTGCTGCCATTCCATCCGTCACCGCAACCAGTGCCGCATCTCCATCATTTAGCACCGCTCTGGGCAGGAGGCCAACTCCATCACGAACCGGATTCCAGCCTGCTAACTTTGGCAGAACATCACAGGCGATTACAGTAGAATCGCTGTCCACCAACCCAGGCACTGCAATCCCTGCAACAATTTCATCGTCGTCCAGCTCTCGCCTCACACCCCTTAAGTTTTCTGCCAGTTCTTCGGGGCCAAATTCAAGGCCGGTAGCGAAGCGCCATGTCTTTAGTTCAGATCCAGTCCAGCAACACACCAACATCTTGGTTCCGCCAATATCAATCCCCAATTTATGAGTCATCAATTCATTCTCAACCTTCGCGGCCCGCTCGATCAATATGGTCCAATCCCAAAAAGTCAAAGGGCGCAAGCTTAAGCCTGCGCCCATTGATCCATCTTTCAGCCCGCTCCAGTTATTTGAAGTTTGCCGTAACCGTAGTATCTGCATTGAGCGTGAGCGTGCAGGTCAACGAAGTCCCGCTGCAAGCTCCCGTCCAGCCAACAAACGGACTGCCTGGATCCGGAGCTGCCGTAAGCGTCACGCTGGTACCGCCGGCAAAGCTGGCCGAGCATCCACCAGAACCAATGCCACAGGCAATCCCGCTCGGTGAGCTTACTACGCTGCCCTTGCCAGTTCTGTTGATGGTGAGCTTCGCAGCGGCAGTTGTGCCACCACCACCGCCACCGCCACCGGTCGCTAACTTCTTGATCGTGACAGCCATCGAAGCCTGGCCACCATTCGAATTCCATACCGTCGCCATCGTCGGCGCAACATCCATCAGCATCGAACCCTTAAACACACCAAGCTCGATTTGCATCGTACCCAGCGGCCCGCCTTCTGCAACAGTTCCGTAAGTCAATGTGCTGTTGGCATAAGTGGTAGTTGCCTGAACCTTAAACAACTTCGTGTCAGGAGACCAGTCTGCCGATAGGATCGTTACTTTCGGAATCGGATTTACCGAAACCGTTGCAGTTGCTCTCGAGGCATTGTAGTCGGCTCGCACGGACACGCCTTTAAGCCCATTGACAGCGCTCGTCGTAGCCGGAATCGTTACGTAGACCTGGCCCTGTGGCACAGTCACCGTGGCAGGCACTTGCACCGTTGCCGGATCAGAGCTCGTCAGCGTGATCGTGGCCCCACCCGCATTGCGTGGATAGTTGGTCAACAACAGTGAACCATTCACGGGCTGTCCGCCCACCACCTCGGGGAAGGTCAGGCTTGATAAGGAAACTACTGGAGCTGGGCTCAAAGTCAGATTTGTGGTGAACGTTGCGCCGTTAAAGCTTGCAGTCACCGGAACTGCAGTGGCCGTTGCCACCGATGTGGTAGTCGCGGTAAAGCCAGCCACGACGGCTCCTGGAACTACGGTCACGCTTGCCGGTACTGTCACCAGTGCCGGGTTGCCGCTAGCCAGGGTCACAACTGCTCCACCAGCTTGCGCAGGGATCGAAAGCTGCACGCTTCCGCTCGTGTTGAAGCCGCCCTCAACCGGATTTACATTGACGCCAGAAAGCTTCACCACCGGCGTGATCGTCACTGCCGTCACCCGGCTGTAAGTCCCATCGCTGACATAAAGCTTCAGCATCGTAGGCACCGTCATTCCAACGCCACCAACCACAACCGGAAATGTCACGCTGCTCTGGTCGGCAGGGATACTCACTGCGGCCGGAGTCGCAACCAGGGCCGGATTCGTGCTAAGAAAGCTCAGATTCACGCCACCCGCAGGAGCAGGTCCGCCGAGGCTCACTGTCACTTGCACGGTAGCTCCCGGCGCAACATTTGCGCTGCTCAGGCTGATCGAAGATACAGCCGCAGCGGGTGCATTGCCAGGGGCAAATACAACCGCAATCGCATCGGCGGGCAGAGCCATGCCGTATGGCGTCGCGCCATTGTAGGCATAGCCGACAACATTGCCATTGGCATCAATACCTGTAGCCACTGCATTGGTATAACCAGCAGGCAAATACTGGTTCAAATCGACAACACTCGCTGCCGTGCCATTCCACAACAGCGCATGACGCACGGTGCCCACCCAGCCTTCACCCACCTGTTGTGTGTCACTCATCGCGGTTACTTTGCTGTCGGTGTATCCAACTGGATGGAGGTCTACTACGCTCTCAGGTGTGCCGCTCCAAAGAAGAGCATGTAGCTTTGACGCGCCCAGCGCCTGATAGCCCCAGCCACCCTGTTGCGTACCATTTGTGGTCAAGGCTTCAGACGCATCAAAGCCCAGCGGATGCAGGCTCACCATGCTGACTGCCGTGCTGTTCCACTTCATCGCCTTACTGGTCGTGTGATACCCAGTGCCCTCGCCATAAGGGTAAGCCACGCTTGATCCATAGCCTACCTGTTCCCCATTCTTCACGCCCATCGAACGCGAAAACGTATAGCCAACCGGATGCAGATCCACCCCGCCTGCCCCGGTCCCGTTCCAAACCATCGCGTGTGAGGTGGTCACGAAATAAGACTGTTGCTCGGCAAAACCTGTCTGCTGCCCGCCATGCACGCCCATGCAATAGCTGAAGTTGAATCCACTCGGATGCAGATCTACATAAGAGCTGGCGCTCCCAGACCAAACCAGAGCATGATATCCGCCCAGCGGCCCAGCCCCGTACCCGCACTGCTGCACATCATCCGTCGAGGTCGCCATCGACGAATAGTAGCCAAGCGGATGTAAATCCACCGACGATAGAGCATTCCCGCTCACCAGCACTGCGTGCTGATTCCCGCCACCGCCCACTTGTTTTCCACTCGATGTGCCATTCAATTTTGCCGTCTTGCTCAACGGCGGCGTCACATCGTTAGAGTTATACGATTGCTGCCCGTGAAGAACCATCCCCACAAGCAGGCATGCAAAAAACGATCTGTTTTTCCTCATGACCTCTGCCTCAATCTTTCTAGACCCACTGCTACGGACCTGAAAGCTAAGACCAGCTGATCCCCCAACTGGAACAGATTTATTTTTTTGATACGATACCCGCGTGATTACAACCCTTGCACTCCTGGCCGCCCTCGCCGCTGACCTCGAAATCAAAGACCCCAAAGCCGCCGCCAAACTCTTCCCCAAAGACGCGAAGGTCGAACGCCTCGCCACCGGCATGCAATTCATTGAAGGCCCCATTTGGGTTGCCAAAGACAATCGCCTCATCTTCAGCGACATCCCAGCCAGCGAGCTCAAACAATGGACCCGCGCCAAAGGTGTCGAACCCTTTCGCAAGCCCACCAACAACACCAACGGCAACACGCTAGACCGTCAGGGCAACCTGCTCAGCGCAGAACACACGGCTCACAGAATCTCGCGCACTCTCCCGAGCGGCAGCATCGAAACCGTAGTCGAGCAATTCGAAGGCAAAGACCTCAACTCCCCCAACGACGTCGTCGTACGCAAAGACAATTCCATCTGGTTCACCGATCCCGATTACGGCCTCGGCACTCGTAAGAAAGTCCAGACTGGCAACTATGTCTATCGCTACGATCCAAAGACAAAGGAGCTCACCCCTGTAGTCAAAGACTTCGACAAGCCCAACGGCCTCTGCTTCTCCAAAGACGAAAAGAAGCTCTACATCGCAGACTCCGGCAAGCCCCGCCACATCAGAGTCTTCACCGTCTCATCCGACGGCAAGTCTCTCACTGATGGCAAAGTCTTCGCCACAATCGACAAAGGCGGCCCTGACGGCATCCGTTGCGACAAAGCCGGCAACGTCTGGTCTAGCACCGGCGACGGCGCTCAGGTCTTCGGTAAAGACGGCCACCTCATCGCCAGAATCCTCCTGCCCGAATCAGGAGCCAACGTAGAGCTCGGCAACGGCATGCTTTTTATCACGGCCCGTACCTCGCTCTACGCCATCCCCGTCCGCTAAAACGCCTTGCGAGGCAAGCTATCGATGGCCGGCAGAACAGCCTTCTCGAGCGCCATTCCAATCTCGGCAGACCGCTCATGCAGGAACGCCTTTGCCTTGGCCGACGGGTCTTTCGGATCGTGAATCCGCTCTCCGTAGATCACAACAAATGCATTCTTCGCACCCATCGCTACCTTCACGAAATTCAATTCGATGCGATGCTCGGCCGGTTGGGCAAATGCCACCACCATGTAGTTATAGGGATTCTCGGGAGTGCCCATCGTTCGTGCCATCAGCACGTTTCCGCCGTTGGCCTTGTAATGGTCCATCACGCCCTGAGCCAGCCGGTCCAGATCCTGCCGTGTCTTGGCATCCGGCCGTTCCAGCAGCGTCAACAGATTGGTCCAATTCCCAACCGTCTCCTTACCGCTGGTAAACTCCCACATCGGTGCAGCCTTTTGATTGAAAGAAGCAAGCGCGTAGCTACGCCCCAGGAAAGAAACTGTCTCAACAGCAGTCATAACGGATACCCCACTCACTATCGCTAAAGTCAGGACCAAAAATCGATTTCGATTCATATGTGTACCTGCTGGACTAGCGAGAGATCGAGGCTGTATCGATCACATAAAACTAAAGTCTAGAAAATGGATGTGGGTCCCCACCGGATGCAGTAATCGTAAGTGTTCCATCCGCACCTGCAACCGCCTGGCGCGCCGGCAACGAAGGCAGTGTCATCGTCCATGGCCCCGCTCCGCCTTGATACCGCCCCACCACCGTCTTCAAAAACAACACCATCAGCGCCCGATTCCCAGCCCGAAACTGCATAGAAACCGGAATCTTCCGCCCCGCCATATCACGGCTCCCCGCCCACTCCCCAAGCAGCGGATTTGCCGCATCCACCACTTCACCCTTGCGCGAATAATCCTCGACTACATTCTGGCCAAAGTTAAACTGCAAACGCCCATCTGGATGCCACCCGATCCCGACTCTCTGTCCCCCCAGCGTCAACACCTGCCCATCCACACTAAATTCGGACTCAACCAAGGCAGTCGAGCTGTACGCAACACTGCCGTTAGCCCGGAAATCGTAAACCGCCCCAATCCCGCCCTTGGTTGTAGTGACAGACCTCCACCGGCCCACAATCGGCGAGGCTCCCGCCAATAATGCAGGAATTGGCAGAACCAGGAATTGGCGTCTCTTCATAACCACGTATCGGTTCGCGACCTCGAGACCTTTATGTTCGGCCTGCTTTAGAAAAAGGCAATCAGGTGCAATTCCCTCAGTGAAGTTGCGAATTGCCGGGCGGGTTCTTTCATCGCCGGCGAAGTAGCCGTTCAACCAAGTCAAACTTGCGGCGCCATGCATAGATCAATATCTTCTGATTCAGCGTGAGAGTGAAGCCTCCATACCGTTGGCAGAAATCCTGAGAAGGTTGTCATGACAAAGAACGCGAGCGCGCAAAAAGAATCGTCGTCCAGCGAGGTCAGGCCGCCTGCCAGGCCTGACAGGGTTCTATCAATCTGAAACAAGTGTTGTAAGTTGAGGCTGGAGAAATGAAGTCAACCGT
>JAPKYY010000395.1 GCA_026394095.1 Acidobacteriota bacterium
TGACAAAATACGTCAGTGTTGATGGAAAGGTGCGGTACGGCGCGCTCAAGGCTGACCTCGGGCCGCTAACCCAATACGTTGAAACTCTAAAGACATTCGATGCCGAAAAGTTAACGAGCCGGGAAGCCAAACTCGCACACTGGATCAACGTCTACAATGCATTGATCCTTTGGAGCTTCGCCAACGATTACCCACAAGAGAAGGACCGGTTGAAGAATCCGCTACGCCGTGCTGCCTATTTTTACCGGCGAAAGTTCCGTGTAGGAAGTTTAGACCGAAGCCTGGCTGACATTGAAGACAATTCCCTTCGTATGGCGTTCAAAGAACCTAGGATTCACTTTGCCATCGTCTGCGCGAGTGCAAGCTGTCCCTATCTTGCAACCAAAGTCTACTCGGCCGGCGATGTGATGGTGAGATTGGAAGAGGATGCCAGGCGCTTTCTCACCGCTGACCGAAACGTCAAAGTTGACACAACCAAAAAGACGGTCACAGTTAGCGAGATTTTCAAATGGTTCCAGGCGGATTTTGGTGGCAGCGAAAAGGCTGTGCTGCAATTTCTAGCCCGCTACATAAAGACAGCCCGGCTGGAGGAGCCGGGCTGGAAACTCAAATATTTTGACTATAACTGGTCAATTAACGACCAGGTTTAAGCATTGGCTGCACTGGCTGACGGGCGGCGAAGAAGCGGCCCCTCAAGTTGCTCCAGCATGATAACGAGCGGCTCAACGTCTACGGCCGACCATCCAAAGCGGAAAAGCAAAAGCTGTACTTCGACACGGATCAACTGCATCTGAAAACTGGATTTGATTCGATTCAAACCAACTACCAGTTCTGCCTGATCTTGCGAAGCGGCCAGCATCAAGTAGCGCATTTTGAATTCAATACGGTTGAAATCCAGACGCATGTCGTTGAGATAGGAACGGAAAGCGGCGATTCTGGATGCACGAAAACGTGAGGATTCGGCAGAGCCTACACCAGCCAGAGCTTTCGATAACTCGAATTCCCTGGGATCTAGAATCCGGGTCATGGGGCGGTAATACTCGGCAAATGACTCTCGGTCGCTACCGGTGCCATCGCACAGGGAGTTTTCTTCCAGCAAGGCGACAGCGCGCCGCCGGGAGTAGAGCGAAAGTGTGAAGAACAAGCCCAAAAAGGCGAGTGCGCAAAGAACTGACAATGCAATTGGGGTACTCATAGCAGTACAGATAGAATCAGCTTAATCCGCTTCGGGGACAATTGCAATAAATAAGATTGGGATTAGCGATTAATTCGAGGCGTGATTTAACTTAACCCTTTAGGACCTGAGCGGGCTAGCGTACGGTTTAACTCTTCGAGTCGAGCAATCATCACTGCTGCTTGCGCAGGATCCACTGGACCCTTAGGGGTATTTAGAGTCTGATCGTCGCCGGGTTGAACTTTGAGAATCCATAGCCCAAAAACGATGCAAGCTCCCCCGACACCAATGTAGTTTGACAGCGCTCTTTGTGCCGAATATTGCCCCAGTTCAACAACAAAGCGCGACAGTGTAGTAGACAGAAAGTAAGCGCCTGCCAGAAAGCAGTGCAGCAGAACCCGGCGCGTAAGAGGAACCGGCATCCACGCAACAAAGGCCAGAAATAGAAGGACAAAAAGCGTAAAACCGAGGGAAACTGACTCTTGATACCGGATAGCCGCCCGCAGCACGTTCTTGTCAGTGAACAGCGGAATTGCGGCGAGGAAAACACTGACGACTGAAGAAACTGAAAGGTATAGAGCAAAGAATCGAAAGGAAGCTCCGAAGTCACCACGATAAATCCTTAGCGCAATCCACACTTGCATTCCTACGGAAAGCAACCAGAGGATCGTAATGTCTAAGGTAGTCGTCATGATGCTTTAGGGGATATCGAAACGGTCGGATATCCCCGAATCGTAGCACATAGAATTGCCTGAGGTCAGACTAGCTGATGGACTTCACATCGCAGGGGAAGCAATCCGGTAGCGGATCGATGGAGACGGAAACATCGCATGGGAAGCAATCCGGGAGCGGATCGATGGAGACGGAAGCGTCGCAAGGGAAGCAATCCGGAAGGGGGTCGATGGACTGGGAAGTCAGGGGGGCAGCAAAGAGCGCAGTGGCGAAAAGGACGGCGGCAAAGAATTTCTTGAACATGAAACGATTTCTCCTAATTTGGGTCTAAAGCTCTAGAGGAAACAGGTTCCTTTTTTAGTAGCTACAGGACGTATAGTCCCGACATGATTAGCCTACTAGCCCTAGAGGGGTATAAAGTTTTTACCTTAGACATTTTCTTGTTTCAGAACAGGAATTCGGGATTTCCCCATTGAGGAGCGGATTGGTATATCTAGAAGGTATGAGCGAATCGATACAGAGTTCGGGTAGGAGTTGGCAGAGAAGCGCCTCAGAGGACCTTTGGGATCGAACTTTGAGCCAAATTGCTACAAAGATGGGAAGATTGGCCTATTTGGCGAGGCTCAAGAACCCTGAAACGGATAAATATGAACACCATGGCTTAGCGGCTGTGTTTGGTGACGAAGCAGCCGAAGATGCACTTCGAAGATCTCATATTGAGGTTTTGGAAGAAATGTTGAACATGAGTATCCTCGACCAAAAGGATGATGTGGATAGATATCTCGAGGGATTACCGCAATCGGCACGAAGGTTGCTGGCAAATTGGGACAAATCTAAAGGGTACGAAGCGATATTGCCATCTGCAACAAGCGCCGCGCAAAAAGAGCTTTTTGACGGGAATCTTGGGCTAATTATCAAGCATCTGAAGGTCGAATTCGCCGATGGCGAGCAGCATCCAGACTCATAGCAACTCCAACCACCTGACCAAGCACTTCAATATCATTCGGATAGAGGAAGATCTTTGGAGGTATTGAGGAACTGGGATGGCTCATCACCACCAGGCGGTCCCGGTCGAGATGGCACCACCCGCAGAGGTAGCCGTCGCGGTGCTCAAGAAAATAAACGGGACGCTCCCACTCATCGTTCCAACCGGAATTGGCTATTTTGGCGACATCGTTTATGACCAGGAGAGAGCCAGGGTGGAGGATCGGGAACATCGACCAATCCTCAGAGCCAATAACGGCATAGCGTTTGCGGCTGGTTTCCACACTGCTCAGCATGTGAAGAGGCAGGGCACCCCAACGGGTAATGACACGGCTGAGGAAGGTAGTCTGAGTAAGGTCCACACCCGGATCGAGGCTTAACGGGGCTTGAACTTCGCCGAAACCGTTTGGCGAGAATCGCACCAGATGGGTTTCCTGGAGATCGTGCAATTTGGCGTCGGCAGGCTGCTCGTCCAGATCGATGCCATACCAGGACAGGACTTCGCGGAAGTCGAGCCGATAAATGGTGGACAGGGAATACAGGCGGAAGACCGAAGGCACAACAGATTTGTTTTCGATTTCGCTCAGGCGGCTGAGACCAATCGAGTATTCTTCGTTTGAGTGACGATCTGCGATTTTCTGACTGGCTACCTCGACTTCCCGGAATTTCAATCCGAGCCGTTCGCGAGCCTTGCGCAGCCTTTGGCCTGCTTCGTCAGTGTTGATTACGGTTTTACCGGGTGTGGATACACCCGCCATATGCAAAACTTCCAGGAGATTTTATTTTCGATTATAGGTCAGAATGGAGCAGAGAGAAACGACTTTTTGACAAGACCTGTTCTGGAAATGGAACAGCCGGAATAAAACTGAGGAAAAAGTAGTAATGAAGCGACGAATTATTGTGGCAATGAGCGGTGCATCGGGCAGCATCTACGGATTGCGGCTGCTGGAGAAGCTTGGGAAGCGGGAAGAAGTAGAGACGCATCTTGTTTTGACCCGAAGTGCTGAGCGGACCATGCATCTGGAAACAGGCAAACTGGCATCTGCGGCCAAAGAACTAGCCGACTTCTATTATCCAGTAGAGGATATCGGCTGCAAGTTGGCGAGTGGGAGCTTTCCAATAGAGGCAATGGTGGTGGCGCCTTGCTCTATTCACACCATGTCGGCTATTGCGGCAGGGATTTCTTCGAATCTGCTGGTGAGGGCTGCCGATGTCACCCTGAAAGAGCGCCGGAAGCTGATTTTGATGGTTCGAGAGACTCCTTTGCATCTGGGACATCTGCGTTCTATGGTGAGTTTGGCGGAGATGGGAGCGATTCTGGCCCCACCAGTTGCGGCCTTTTATACAAATCCAGTAACAGTTCTTGATATTGTGGATCATTCGGTGGATCGTGTCCTCGACCTGCTCGGTCTGCCGGCTGAGGATGCCAAACGATGGGAACCATAAGCGCTATGAAACAAAACAAGGAATTTGTCCGGGCAGGATTTCAGGGGGAGCGAGGAGCTTTCAGTGAGATCGCAGTGAGGCAGCTACTGGGGAGCGAGAGCGACCCGATTCCTTATGAGTGGTTTGACAATGTATTTTCGGCGCTAATCGACAAGAAGATTGATGCGGCTGTGATTCCGATGGAAAACACACTGCATGGGAGCGTGATCGAGAATTTCGATCATCTTCTGAATCACGATGTGGAAGTTGTGGGTGAGACTAGCGTCCGAATTGTGCACAATTTGATTGCTCTGCCTGGGGTGGCCTTCAAGGACATCAAGGAAGTGTATTCGCATCCTGTGGCGCTGAACCAATGTCTGAACTTCTTGCGACAGAATCCTCAGATTGAGAAGAAGACGTTTTATGACACTGCTGGCAGCGTGAAGATGCTGGCCGAGACCAAGCGCCGGGATGCGGCGGCGATTGCCTCGAATTTGTCGGCTGATATATACGGTGCGAGGATACTGAAGCGGGGGATTGAGGACGACCGGGCGAACTTCACCCGGTTCTTTCTCTTACAGCGCAAGGGTGGAACGGTGAAGGGCAAAATGCCGGTGTCGAAGAAGGTGTCGATTGTCTTCTCGACCAAGAACGAACCGGGGAGTTTGTTCCGGTCGCTGGCGTCGCTGGCATTGCGGGATATCAGTTTGAACAAGATCGAAAGCCGGCCACTGAAGGGCAAGCCCTGGGAATATCTGTTCTATGTAGACTTCGAAGGTTCGCTTAAGGATGTCAAGGTGCAGAATGCAATTCGGCACCTTGAAGAAGTAGCTGACTTTTTGAAGGTTCTGGGCGGCTATTGAGCCGCCCATCCCATTAGTTTTTGTTGACAGTGATCTCAATCGCCTTGGGTTCCAGGGTTGAAACGCCGGGCTTCACAATCTCCAGCTTGATCTCTCCAGTTTTGGGCGCTGTTCCGGTAAACGGAGTGATCTTGGCTTTGACAATGATCTTGCAAGCGTCCTTGGTGCAGGCTTGCTCAGCCAGGCTTACGCCGCTCAGGTCAACGGATCCCTTAATCTTTGCCCCTGCCAGGAATTTCCCTTTGAGATTGATTTCAGTTGAGGATTCATTGGCCATGCTTAGCTTTTCAGGTAAGCCGGAGTCAATTTGTGTGTTTTCTGCGAGGACTTTGATCATGACAGCGCGGGCGAGGCCAGACGCCGCCAGCGAGACGGGGTAGGTACCCGGCTTCGCATCTTCCGCAATCTTGACTTCGATTGTGGCAAGCGATTTGTCACCGGTCAGCTTGGGGCTGCCAATAGTGATTCCCTTCTCCAGTGCACCGCCCACGGGAGAGACTGTTATCGTGTCAAGGTTGATACCGGAAACCGTGATTTGGCCATTGCCGCCTTGCTTGACAGGATCAGGCGAATTCACTTCGTACATGGTCGGCGGGGGAGCAACGCCAACTTTCGACTCATCGACGGAGGTGACAACCAGGCGGTTAGCAAAGGAGATCTGCTCACCGATGAGATTTAAGTGGCCGAGTAGCTCTTTTACTTTGACGGGATTGAACTCCTTCACGTAATTGAGCCGCGGCGCATTACTTGTGACATTTGTCTCAAAAGTCGCAGCGCAACCCGTCTCCTTGCGAACGCACATGACAATCGAACGATGTATGAAGAAGAGGATTGGCTTTTGATCGTTGTTCTTGATGATCATGCCGTCGCGAAACGTGCGCGTATCGAGGGCAACCAACTGGCGGACAGTCTTGTCCGGGTACACAATTTCGAGGACTTTCTCAGATAAGCCATATAGACCGCTGGCGACAGCATATTCCGCAGAGGCAGTGGCATTGACGAGTGAGCCTGCGGTACCAAGCATTGGGATCACGCCGCGAGCAACCCCGACTGTAATCGCGCGCCGGCCCACCTGCTGCTCGCGCTCGAGTGTAGAGCGAACAGCCCCATATTGCGTATTGGGAGTGAGAGCCAACACCGTATTGGAAAAGACTTTCGGTCTGAAGAACAAGCTGGATAGAAGCAGGCTGTAGCCGGTGCTGTTACCGATTGTGGCCTGTATGGCGAAATAGGTCTCCGCTACACGCCGCCCAAAGTTATCGGCAGTGACCCGGTAAGGAAGAATGTCGTAGGCGACATCCACTTCGCCCTTAGCGTCGACACCCGGGGGAATTGGCCCTTTCTGGACAGCATTGAGATCAAAAGCAACTTGCTGAATAATCTCCTTTGCTTCAAAAGTCTTCTGGTCGGCTGCAAGGGTGGCAGAGAAAAGTGGAATGTGGATCGTACCGGGATTTGAATCGGCAGCAACCTTTGCGGTGAAGTTGAATTCACAACGGTTCGGGCCCTCAGTCAAGGCTGAGAATTTCACCCCGGGCGAGAGACCAAAGAGAGGAAATCTGGTTTTATCGACAAAGATCGCTTTGTTGGCATCGAGCTGGCAGGCAGGGTCCGTAATGAGGACGGAATACTCTTTCCCGGGAGCCAAGGCAGAAGGAGTAACGCGTAGGGGTGATTCCGCCGTGCAGGCGAGAGGAATCAGTGAAAACAGAAGTAGAGAAATTCGCATGCTAGCAATAGCGCGAAGATCTCCCGGATCGGGACAAAATGTTTAATTTTTAGCTATTGGCGCCCGCCGGCCGGACGGGTCGTTCCGCTGAGCTTCACGATATCGGGGTCAGCGTTGGCTGGGATGGCAATCTCCATAAAGCCGACGTTCATCTCCTCCCAGCTTTGGTCTCCCCAGGTAATGGTCTTGCTAGGGTCGGGGTTGAAGCGGTTGTTGGCGGAGTTGTCGAACCAGGCGGTGCAGGAAATGACTGTACCTTTCTTGAGGGGGAGCGGGTCCTTGAGAAAGTAG
>JAPKYY010000599.1 GCA_026394095.1 Acidobacteriota bacterium
ACAGCCATCTGTGGTGGCGGAATCGGGTGCTTTTGCAGGTACTCAAAGAGCGTCTCGCCATCGAGATACTCCATCACCAGATAGGCGACGGAAGTAACGTCGATCACCGTAACGCCGAAGTCCGTTACATTGACGACATTGGGGTGTCGAAGCCGGCCACTGGCTTCGGCTTCACGCTGAAACCGGATCAGAAATTCCCGGTTCCGCATGAACTGCGGAGCGATCACTTTGACGGCAACAGTGCGCTTGGTACCCGTATGTATCGCTTGATACACGCTGCCCATACCGCCCTTGCCGAGCAGTTTTTCGATCAAATACTTGTTATCGAGCGTGCGCCCAACCAGAGGGTCCATGCGAACCTATCAGCATACAGCAATGAAATCTATTGTCCACGTAGTTGCCCACATAGAAGCCCTTCCGGGCCACGAGCAGGAAGTCCGTTCCGTCCTCGAAAGCTATCTTTCACCCACCCGAGCTGAGAAGGGATGCATTCGATATGATCTCTTTCTCGATACTTCCGATCCAAAGAAGTTCACCTTCATTGAAGAGTGGGAGTCAAAAGAAGACCTCGACGCCCACGCTCAAAGTGAACACCTCGCTGCGGGTCGAATTGCCCTCGAAGGCAAGAAGACCCCCAACTGGGTGCAGATTCTAACTCAGCTTTGAGTGTGAGCGGCCGTAAGCGAAGTAAACGCAGAGGCCAATCAGCATCCAAATAAAGGCAACGATCTGGGTAACGTGATCTAGGCCGATGATCATCGCCGAGCAGATGATCACAGCAAGAATCGGAACCAGCGGCACGAGCGGTGTCTTGAAAGGCCGAGGTGTATTCGGACTCTTCACTCGCATGATCCAGATGCCGACGCTAACGATCACAAAGGCAAACAGCGTGCCGATCGAAGTGAGGTCACCAGTGATATCGCCAGGCAAAAGCACGGCGATCAGGCCTACGAAGATAAACAGGATTGCATTCGACTTGTAGGGAGTACGGAACTTCGGATGAAGTTCGCTGAAGACCTTTGGAAGCAGCCCGTCGTTTGCCATTGAGAAGAACACACGGCTCTGTCCAAGCAACATAACCAGAATTACACTTGAAAAGCCGGCGAGAATCGCGACGGTAACCAGAGTTGCCAGCCATTCATAACCAGGCATGTACTTGGTGATGGCATACGCAACGCTTGCTTCTTTGCCGGCAGTCTTAAATTCGGTGTAGTTCGCGATGCCGGTCAATACGTGAGCAAAGAGAATGTAGAGCACCGTGCAGACGGCGAGGGAGCCCATGATGCCGATAGGCATATCACGCTCTGGCTTCTTAGCTTCTTGTGCCGCAGTCGATACTGCATCAAATCCAATGAAGGCGAAGAACACGATACCCGCTCCGCGCAACACGCCACCCCAACCATGCTTGAAGAAGTCTTCGTGGCCGATTGTACCTTCAGGAATCAAGTACGGTGAGTGGTTGGCGGGATTGATGAATTGCCAACCGAGACCGATAAAGAGGATCACGATAGACAGCTTGACGATCACGATCAGGGAGTTGGCCTTGGCGGATTCTTCAGTTCCCTTGATGAGCAATAAGCTGAGTAGTAGAAGGACGAGCAATGCGGGAGCATTGAAGATTCCGTGGACACCTTCTGGTGAAATCTGAAGCGTGGAGTGACACCACTCATAGGGAATTGCGCCGCCTAGAAGTTTGTTGAGATATTCGCTCCAGGCAATTGAGACGGTTGCGGCACCAAGAGCGTATTCGAGAATGAGCGCCCATCCAATCGTCCAGGCAGTCATTTCGCCCATCGTGCAGTAGGCGGAGGTGTAGGCGCTACCAGCGATTGGGATCATGGCGGCGAACTCGGCATAGCAGAGTCCAGCGAAAGCGCAGCCAATGGCGGCAAAGATGAAGGAGAGCGTCACGCCCGGCCCGGCCGCTTCAGCTGAAGCGGCGGCAGTGCGGACGAAGAGACCAGCGCCAATGATGGCTCCAATGCCAAGGGCGATGAGACTCTTTGAGTCCAGCGTCCGTTTGAGACCTTTCTCTCCATCGGCTGCTTGTTTCAGCAGCCCCTCAACTGATTTCTTGCGAGTAAGACTCATGCGGGAACCTCGTTCTTTTTCCAGATGAAGTAGACCGGGATGCCAAGCAGCACAATGATAAGTCCCGGCCACGTGTAGTTTGGTTTGTATAGGAGAAGCAGTATTTCGATCATTCCGGCAAAGACAATGTACAGGAAAGGCAGCACCGGATAACCAAGAGCTTTGTAGGGGCGTTCCATTTCCGGACGCTTGCGCCGCAACACGAAAATGCCCCAAATCGTCAAAATGTAAAAGAGCAGAACCGCAAATATAACATAGTCGAGCAAGTCACCGTAGCGTCCGGTAAGGGTGAGTCCGCAGGCCCAGAGGCATTGGACGCCGATGCTGACTACGGGGGTTTGGGTCTTCTCGTCGAGCTTGCCGCAGACCTTGAAGAAGAGGCCGTCTTTGGCCATGGCGTAGTAGACGCGGGAGCCGGCGAGGATCAGTCCGTTGACACAGCCGAAGGTCGAGATCATGATCGCAGCGGCCATCCACTTTTCGGCACTTGCGCCGAGGAAGCTTTGGACGACTGCCGTGCCGACGCGGTCTTGCGGGGCGGTCTGGATGGCGGCTAGCGGGAGAACACTGAGGTAGACGAAGTTGGCGAGCAGGTAGAGGATGCTGACGGCGCCGACACCAAGGACCAGCGATAGCGGCAGGTCTCGCTTGGCGTTCTTCATCTCACCGGCAAGGAAGGTGATGTTGTTCCAGGAGTCGGAACTGAAGAGGCTACCAACCATGGCGACCCCTGTGACTGAGATGACGGCCCAGGACCAGTCGGCGTTGGCCCAGAAGTTGCCGAAGTTTGCCTGGACGGCTGTTTCGTTGCGGCCCAGGGCGAGGCCGAGGACAACCAGGCCAATCAGGGCTGCGACCTTGGCGATGGTGAAGATGTTCTGGACAATCGCTCCAGTGCGGACTCCTTTGGTGTTGACCCAACTGAGGAGGAGGATCACGGCGATACCGACTATCTGAAGGCCGCGGCCCTGGATCTCGGGGAAGAAGACACCGGCGAATTTGGCGAAGGCGACAGCTACTGCGGCGATGGTGCCGGTTTGGATGACGACGAAGAAGGTCCAGCCGAATAGGAAGGCGGGCATCGGGCCGAAGGCTTCGCGGAGGAGGCCGAGCCCTTGAATGAGTTTAGGTGGTGTTGCCATCTTGTAACGTTGTCGCGGAAAGACTTTAGTGTATATGGAGCTTGCCACAATGCGCTAATGACTGCGACTTTTTCTATACCGGATGAGAGTACTGGGCCGGCATTGTCCAGGGTGATGCCTCCAATGGCGACTAGCGGGTGGCGGGAATGGAAGGTCTGGATTCCAACAACCGGATCCGGGTTTGCCTTGGACTGCGTGGCGAAGATGGGGCCGATGGCTAGGTAGTTGACTGGGAGATTCTGTGCATCGGCGAGTTGAGCGGCGTTGTGGGTGGAGAGGCCGAGGATCGCGTCTGGGCCGATGATCTCGCGGGCGGCGGTGGCAGGGAGATCCGTTTGGCCTACGTGGAGGCCCAGGCCGAAGAGGGCGGCGTAGTCTGCCCTGTCATTGAGAATGAGATCTCGTTTGCGATTAGCGCAGGCTTCGAGGGTTTTGAGGAAGTCTCTGGTGAAGTCTGCCTTATGGCGGATCTGGATCCAGGTTGCCCCACCGTCGATGGCAGCTTCGAGGACATCCTCCAGCGGGTGGCCGTGGAGGTGAGCCGTATCCAGAATTGGATAGAGGGACACTACTCCTGGATGGGGGCCTGATTGTCGGAATCAGCCCAGGCTGAGATTTTCAAGCGCCGGCAAACCCAGCAGAGGCCCTCAGTCGACTGAGGGGCGACGTCGCTGCCGCATACCGTACATTTCAAGATGGGCGGCTCCTCTTCGAGGACGGGCTTCTTCTTATTTAGTTTGTCTGCCAAGCTTCTACTTTAGCAGCACCGCTGCGCCGCGCAAACCATGCTTTGGCATCCTCGACGAAAGCATAGCCCACCGGGACGACTAGCAAGCTCAGCAAAAGGCAGAGCATCTGGCCGCCGATGATGGTGATAGCGATGGCGGAACGCTGCCCGGCACCGGCGCCGATACCGACTGCGGTAGGTATCAGACCTGCGACGATCGAAAGCGTTGTCATGAGAATTGGCCGCAGACGGACGGAGTTGGCTTCAATGATGGCCTGCATGAGAGGAATGCCCTGTTCTCGCAGCCGATTCATGTAGTCGATCTGAAGGATGCCGTTTTTCTTGACGATGCCGAGGAGCAACAAGACTCCGAGGGCACTGAAGAGGTTCATCGTGCGGCCGGTGGCCATCAAGGCGATGAGGGCGAAAGGAATCGATAGAGGCAGAGTGGAGAGGATGATCAGCGGGTGGATCAGGCTCTCGAACTGCGCAGCCAGAACCATGTACATAAAGATGGAGGCAAGGCCAATCGCGAGCAGCATGTTGGAGGTAGTCTCTTCAAGTACCTTCACCTGACCTGAGAAAGCGACACGGTAGCCTGGCGGGAGGCTGACGCGGCTGATAGCGTCGCTGGCTGCGGCGGCGGCAACACCGAGCGAGGAGCCAAGAGCAACGTTACCGTAAATGCCGACGCTGAACTGACGGTTGAAGCGGTCGATACGGCTGGGGCCCAGGCCCTGTTCGAGTTGGGCTACCGAATCGAGGCGGATCAAACCTTTTGCACTGGGGACGAGAAGCCTGCTTAAGACATTCTTGTCATCGCGTTGATGGGGCATCAGGCGCATCATGACCGGATATTGTTCAGAGTCTTCCTTAAAGGTGGAGATCTGATCTTCACCCGACATCAGGAGGCGAACCGAGTTGGCAACGTCGCTGACACGAACGCCGAGATCTGAGGCGAGGCCTCGATCGATGTTGACCTGGAGTTCGGGGTTATTGAGATTGAGGTTGACCTTGATATCAACAATGGAAGGCTCTTTGGCCAGTTCGGCGTTGATGCTCTTGGCAAATCCGACGAGTTTGCTGATGTCGGGGCCCAGCAACTGAAGCCGGATCGGAGCGAATGCGTCGCGCCAACCGAGGATATTCGGGAAGGTGACGCGGGGACGGGCAAAAGCAAATTCTTTGGCGACTTCCCTAACCTTCTGGCCCATTTCAGTGATCGAGGCGCGCTCACCCTGTGGCTTGAGGAAGACGTAAATCTGAGCCATGGTGACGCGTTGGAGGAAGCCAGCAGTAGCCGGGACGACAGCCGTGACGCCGTCGATTTTTTCCAGCTTCTTGGACATGGCGAGGCCACTTTTTCGGTTCCCTGGAGCGAAGTTCCTTCAGCGGTTTCGATGAAGATGCCGAGCTCGTTCTGGTCTTCCTGCGGCATCCAGTCTTTGCCGATTTTTTCGTAGAGGTAATAGGTAGAACCGAGAGTGATCAAAGAAATGGCGACAATCACGATGCGATGGTTTAGAGACCAGACGAGAGTTTTTTCGTAGATGGATTCCATCCAGCCACGGCCGTGACCATGTGAAGGCTTCTTGTCAGACTTGGGCTGCTTTTTGAGCATACGTGCGGCAAGTGCCGGGGTAAGTGTGAAGGCGACCAGCATTGAGACCAGGATCGAGACGGCCATGGTCCAACCGAACTGGTTGAGGTATCGTTTGGCGTAGCCGTTGATGAAGGCGATGGGGATGAAAACGATGACCAGAGAAAGCGTAGTCGCAATTACAGCCATCGCGATTTCTTTGGTGGCGTAAAGGGTAGCCTCCTCGGGCTCCATGTCGGTCTCATTGAGGACGCGGTAAATGTTCTCGATGACGATGATGGCGTCATCGATGACTATACCTACGGCCAGAGTTAGCCCTAATAAGGTCATGGAATTGAGGGTGAAATCGAGGGCCTTGAGAACGGTGAAGG
>JAPKYY010000101.1 GCA_026394095.1 Acidobacteriota bacterium
GATATTCGTAATATGGCCACGCAAGCTACTTACGACGACGCGAACCTCATTCTGCGTCTTTATGAAATCCGCCGCGAAGACAAAATGCGCGCCGCCCGCTCCTGGTTCGCGGCTACCTTCCGCCCCAAGACGGTCGAAGAAATGAACCAGATCGCCGCACCCGGTACCAATGAGAACGCGAATATGCGCCAGGTCACCAGCTACTTCGAAATGGTAGCCAGCTTCATCACTGCCGGTGTGCTCAACAAAGACCTCTACTTCCAGTCTGGTGGCGAACTCCTCCTCACCTACCTCCGCATCCGCACAATCCTCCCAGGCATGCGCGAAATGATGAAGAACCCCACCGCATTCAAGAACCTCGAAACCGTTGGCGAAGAATTCCTCGCCTGGTACGACCAGAAAGGCCCGGGCGCCAAAGACGCAATCATCGCCCGCCTGTCCTAACCCCGTATGCGCCAGGAGCCGGAATTCTTCGGCGAGACCGAACTCGACCTCGTCTATATCGCTAAAAAACTGCGTGAATCGCTACCCGTTGAGGAAGCCTTCACAACAGCCGGCATCGACTTCGCGATCGAACTCGACACCTACAGCGGTGGCCTCATTTTCCGCTCCGAACGCACCGGCGTATTCTTCTACGTCCTGCCTGAAAAAGTTGAGGCCGCGAAGGAAATCCTCCGCGGCCTCAGACTCAAACCACACGATCTCTAACTATTGAATTCCGGCATCCTTCTTCGCATTCTTGAGCGCGAAGGTTACGATGTTGCTCACCTGAAAACTCTGAGCAATCGTCATTTGCATCCGGGGATTCGTATCGAGGTCTGTATTGAGTTCAAGGTGAACCTCGTAAATCCCGATCAGCCCCAACTTCAAACCCGAGAACAAAACGTTCGCAGTCTTTCCGCCGGCGATCGAGGATACAAATTCCAAAGGCTCGTTGATCTCAGGCCCTGAGTACCCTTGCCCCGTAAACACCGTGTTATTCGCTGCCTCCGGGAAGATCGCTCCAAGACCAGTTGCAAGCACAACAACAGTCTCACCTGGCACTGCCGGATTGTCATCCGTCACCCTCGAACCTGCCACATTCGCGCAGCAAAGCTCGCTGTTGAATGCAGTCAGAATCACACCAGAATCTGCATTGGTCTTGACTGCTATTGGTGTCCCATTCCCGTCCGGGCCCAACTTCTTCGATCGCAAACGAATACGAGTGTAATAGCCGCTGGGGAAGGCTTCCACTTCAGGGTCGCCATTGCCTGCGTTGATGATTTCAATCAGCTTGGCCTTAAGCGCATAATTAGCCGCCGTCGGGTCATCCGATTTCACATCGCTCTCAAGGATCTTGTACTCATACGAGCGGCCGTTGATCGTTACCGTCGCTACGTCGTCCTTCTTCGCTGTACCGTCGATCGAGATCGTAGCCGTCGCTGAACTCGAATAGTGCGTGACGATTCCAGGCCGTGGGTCAGTACCTTCTTCAGCAAAAATACCGGGGTTCTGCAGGATAATCGGCACGCCAACGGGTGCACTATGGACAATCTCACCAGTAGACTTTACCGCTCGAATCCAGGCATTCGTCCCTGTCGTATCGCGCAACTCAATCGGCACCTGCGCCACAATTTGCGTAGGGGAAACCGACTGGATCGGCGAAGAGATCCCGTCGAAAAACACTTCAACCCCAGCCAATCCACGCGGCCAGTTTGATGAAGTTAACGGTACAGATGCAGTCCGGTCGGTAAAGCCCTCGCCAAAAATCGTTACGATCGTGCCAGCAGAAACCTGGGCAGCATCCTGGCCACCAGCCAAGTTCGCACCAGCGGCTGTAGCTTGAGTCTTTGCCGTCTCACCTTCTTTTGCCGGAGCCACTTCTACTGAATAACTAACGGCATCGCCAGCTGCACCGGATGTACGAGATGTCAGCAACAACACAAAAAACGAACTCCGCAACACTGGCGTAGCCAGCACATTCTTGTTGCCGCCGTTCTTCGTATTGATGTCATTCACCAGCGACGTAATCGCATCCGACAACTTGCCGTCCTTCGGAAATTTGTAGGTGTAGCTGGTATTGTCTTTGTCCTTCTCGTCGTAATTGATTTTGACCGTGATCGTTTCCGCTTCAGTAGCCGTCCCGCCAAAACTGATCGACCCAACCGAGAAAATTTCACGGCTGGCAGAATTACGTACACCCTCATTCACAATCAACCGCGGTGCAGGCGTATAAACCAGCACGCGGCGGTTGTAGGGGTCGGCGATGTAAAGATTCGTGCCATCCCATGCCAGCGAAGTAGGCGTCCGGATCACGTCCGCAGCTGATACAAAATTCGGAAACGCGCCATCACTCGTCAGATTCAAACTGTCTGAGCGCTGCCCAAGCACGGCATCTGCCTTGGCACCATTTGCCGTCGGAATGTTGTTGTAAACCAGTACCCGGTCATTACCGCCATCGGCGATAAACAAACGCTTGCCGTCGCTCAATGCATAACGGGGAAAGTTCATCGTCGCGCCACAGCGGCCCGGGAATGTGTCTTTGTCATTCGCATCTTTGCCTGTAGCAGCGCAAAGCTTCGAACTATAATTTGCCACCGCACTGGTAAAATCCGGTTGCCCCAGCACCAGATCTGCCGGAGCCTGATTCGATGTCGGAATCGAATTCCAGATCAGCACGCGGTTGTGGCCCAGATCCGACACAAACAAACGGCGCCCGTCGCTCGAAACCGAAACCGGATTCAGCAAATTGTTCTGCTTCGGCTCCACCGCAACCCGCGAAATATCCACCTGCGGAATCGTTGTGAAGTTCGGCTGCCCCAACACCACATCTGCCGCCTGATCGTTTGCCGTCGGAAAACGATTCCAGATAAGAACCCGGTGATTCTGTGTATCGGCCACAAACAAACGTCCATCCTGCACCCATACACCCTGCGGGCCACGAAGCGACTTGTTGTCGGTCGCAATCGGCCGCAGCTTATCAAGCGACGCCTGACCCAGCACAATATCCGCCGGCTGACCATTCGAAGTCGGCAAATTATTCCAGATTAAGACGCGGTTAAAGTCGGTATCGGCAACCACCAGCACCTTGCCATCAGAAGCCACGGCTGTCGCCAGACGCATGGTCGTCGCAGCAACCTTGCTCGGAAACATCTCCTCAGCCTTCACATTGAAGTTTGGTTGGCCCAGGACAACAGTCCCTTTGCCCACACAAGCCGGGCAACGCGGGCCCTGCGGCGGCTGCTCGTTCGGCCGCGGCACGAAGCTCGAAAGCCCGTCAAAAATCACAATGCGGTGATTGGCCGGAGCGGCGCCAATACGACTGGAATCAGCAACATAGAGGCGATCGCCAGCGATGGCAATTCCCCCCACGGCTCCCAGTTGCGTATCGCTGTTGCCAGGGTATTGGTCTGTAAAACTCTTTTGCCCGATAATCAGGCGGGCGGCCTGGCCAGTGTAAAAGTCTTGGCCTGAGGCCAGACATACGAACACACAAAGGCTTGCGAGAAGCTGGTAAATCAACATTTTTCCTAAGATAAAACCCTGTGAGACTAAACCTTCAGTATAGCCGTTTGTTCTAGTGACGTGGTAGGGGTATCGCTGGTTGCACAATCGCCCCCCAGGACACCTGAAAAACCTCAAGCTCGCCATTCAGGTCATACCCCGCCCGGACAAACACTGGCCCCGTGCGATCCACATCGCCTGCCGCCACTTCCCGCCCGTCACGCACAAACAATGTATCCGCACGCAAGCGAAAGCGCATCGTCCCGTCCTGTCTGGTTTTGATCTCAAGAAATCCAGTCTGCAAGTCGCGTACCACTCCCGTCACACTCAAACTCCCACGCGGCGCAAAACTCTCCGTAGCCCGCTTCACCGACCCCACCTTACCCCTGCCCCCAAACCGCTTCTCCACATTCACCACATGAATCATCCACACTGCACGTCAACGTATCCCCGCCTTCCAGCACCACCTCCAGCTTCCCTCCAACAATCCCCGCCAACCGCCCCTCAAGAATCCCCGTCGGCACGCCAGACCGCAGTTGCCCCCACAGCCCACCTGTGAGCACCAGACACAGCACCAGTACTTTTTGATACCGCTTCATCGCTGACTCAAAGTATAATCTTGGGTTGCGTCCTACCCAATTAATACCTGTATTACAAGCAGGTGAGTGGCTCCTCAATTCCGGCATCCAGGCTCCGGACGGCGGCGTGTCCCGCTACAGGCTCACCGACACCAATCAAAACCTCCCTGCCTCTACCGAAATCACCGGCTATGCCGTCTCCGGCCTCTGCTACCTCTTCGAAGAAACCGGCGACGAGCGCTTCCTCGCCGCTGCCCGTCTCTCGGCCGATTACCTAACCCACAAAGCCTGGGACCCCGAATCCCGCTCAATGCCCTTCGAGCTAAGCCCCTCCGGCCGCTACAGCTACTTTTTCGATTGCGGAATCATAGCCCGCTCACTCCTCTGGATCTATCGCATCACCGGCGACGAAATCTACCTCAGCCGTGCCCGCGACATCGGCACCGCCATGCAGCGCGACTTCGCCTCCCTCACCGCTTTCCACCCCATTGTTCTACTCCCCTGCAAAAGTCCCGCAGAGTACGAAATCTGGTGGAGCAAAATGCCCGGCGCCTTCCAGCTCAAAGCAGCCCTCGCCTGGCGCGACCTCGGCGAAACCCTCAGCGATCAGCACTTCCTCGACCTCTACGATAAGGTCCTCCACTTTTCCCTCGAACACTACTCAGAGACCCTCGACAACGAAACCGTCGAAGTCAAGAAAATGGACCGTCTCCACGCCTGGGCCTACTTCCTCGAAGGCTTGCAGCCCGTCGCAGACCGCACCCCTATCCAGTACCTCATCAAGAGCGCCCTCGCCCACGGCGAAGCACTCCGCGAAAAACTCGCACCCCAATTCCTGCGCAGCGACGTCTGCGCCCAGCTCCTGAAAGTAAAGCTCCTCGTCGGTGGCACCCCCTCCGAAGGCGAACTCATCCGGATTGAGGCCTTTCAATATCAATCCGCCGATCCCACCCTCCACGGCGGATTCGGCTTCGGCAGACGCAACGAAGAACTCACTCCCCACGTCAACCCGGTATCCACGGTCTTCTGTATGCAGGCCCTGAGCTACGCAGCAAAGAACGGAAAAGACATTGCCGACTGGCGAAAACTCATCTAGCGTCAAACTCGCCTTCGCCTCCTGCTCTCACGATCTAATCGATCAATTTGTCGAAGAAGTGCAAAAGATGGGCGGCCTCGACCTGCCTGTCTACATCGTTGCCGAATTCAAACCTACGGTCCCCTGTCACTGGATCCCCTGGCATCCCTTTGAGCCTCTCGACACCAATCGCAAACGCATCCTCTGGCACCTCTCCGGCAAATCAGTCCACTTCAACTGCATCCTCCTCCAGCCCAAACAACCCTACTGGGACATGCGCTGGCTTGGCCTCAAACTCTTCCCCACCAAAGTCTATTTCTTCAACGAAAACTACGGACACTTCCCGCTCCACCCGCGAGGCACACCGCAAATTCTGCGCCATCTTGTTTGGCGCACCAAAAACCTGATCCGCCACCAAACCCGCCCGGGTGGCCGCCTCTACACCTGGCTCTGGCGTGCCCGCCACCCCTTTGCCCTCGAGCGGCCCTACTACTTCCACTTCGCCAGTCGGCGCAAGGCGCTGGCCACCCAACCTCTCCACTCAGAACCAGTCCCGAGCCTCACCGAAGGCATCACCGTCGTCATCCCCTCGCGCGATGGCCGCGAACTCCTAAGCCAGCTTCTGCCTCAAATCGAGCCAGGGCTAGTCAAGCAAGTCATCATCGTCGACAACGGCTCCTCAGACACAACTCACGAATTCGCAAACGACTTCATCAAGATCATCTCGGTCGATCACCCACTCTCCTTCGCTGCCGCCGTCAACATGGGAATCCGCGCTTCCCGCACCACCCACACCTGCCTCCTCAACAACGACATGGTGCTCAAGCCCAAATTCTTTGAAGCCCTCGACGAAGCCTTCCACAAAATACCCAACCTCTTCAGCGCCACAGCCCAGATATTCTTTCCTGAAAACAAACGCCGCGAAGAAACCGGCAAAGCCGCCTACAAGCCCACCGCCCCGCGCGACTTCCCCCTCCGCTGCGAAACTCCAGCAGAAGGCGAAAACTTCACCCCCGTCCTCTACGGCTCCGGCGGCTGCACCCTCTACGACACAGCCAAACTCCTCACCATCGGATGCTTCAAAGAAAGCTTCCGCCCTGCCTACGTTGAAGATCTCGACACCGGCTGGCGCGGCTGGCAACAAGGCTGGCCCACTGTCTTTGTCTCCGGCGCAAGAGTCATCCACCACCACCGCTCCACCACCGCCCGCTTCATCGCCGCCTCCTCGATCGAACTGGCAATCGAACAAAACTACCTCCGCTGGATCCTCTCAAGCGTCGCCACACCCGACGTCTTCAATCGTCTCTGGAAGCACGCCGTAACACGCATCAACCTCCTCGCCGCCGTCCCCGAGCCAGCCCCCATCGCCACGTTTGCACTGCGCTACGCCGCCTTCGACAAACCCTATTTCGATTGGGATCGCCCCGCCCTACCTAAGTTCCCCGAATCCCAAATCCTCGCCCTCGGCAACGGAGACCTCGCCTGCTTCCCCGGCCAGGCCGCAACCGGCAAGCCCCGCCTTCTGATCGCCACTTCCTACATGCCCTTCCCGCTCTCACACGGCGGTGCCGTCCGCATGTACAACCTCATGCGCGAGGCAGCCAAAGACTACGCAATAATCCTCATGAGCTTCGTCGACGAGTTCGAGGCGCCAGCCCCCGAGCTCGCCAGCCTCTGCGCCGAAATCATCGAAGTCAAACGCGAAGGCACCCACTACCGCCGAAACACAGCCACTCCCAAGGTCGTCGAAGAATTCCGCAGTGAAACTTTCGAAGCCGCCATTGGCTGGGTCAACCGTCGCTGGCAGCCGCAGATCGCCCAACTCGAATTCACTCAAATGGCGCAATACGCCGCAGCCTGCAAGCCCGCCAAAACCATCCTCGTCGAGCACGACATCACCCTCGACCTCTACGGCCAGCTCCTCAAAGATAAAGAAGATTTCGACATGCGCCTCGAGCTGACTCGTTGGCAAACATTCGAGCGCGCAGCTTGGCGAGAAGTCGATTGCGTAGCCGTAATGAGCGACCGCGACAAAGGCCTTATCGAGCAATCCCGGCGCGTCGAAGTCATAGAAAACGGAGTCGATCTCACCCGTTTCAACCCCAGCCCCAACCCGCCCGAAAAAGGCCGGCTCCTCTTCATCGGCAGCCTCGCCCACCTGCCGAATCTGATGGCCCTGGCCTGGTTCCTCAAAAACGTCTGGCCCAGCCTCAAAGACGCAAAGCTCCACATCATCGCCGGGCGCAACCCCGCCTATTACATCGACTTCTACAAAGAGCGAGTCGAGATCAACCTGAACCAGCCCAACATCGAACTCGAAGCCTTCGTAGAAGACGTCCGTCCCGCCTACGAGCAGGCCGAAATCGTAATTGCCCCACTTCTAGCTAGCGCCGGCACCAACATTAAGATCATGGAAGCGATGGCCTGCGGTAAAGCCATCGTAGCCACCCCCGGCGGCGTCAACGGCCTGAATGTAGAGCCCAGCAAAGACTATCTGCTAGCTTCAACCCCAGCCCATTTCACAGCCTGCATAGAACAACTCCAAAACAACCCCACCCTCCGCCAAACGCTGGAAACCAACGCCAGAAAAACCGCCGAAACCCGCTACAGCTGGGCCACCATAGGCCGCAAACAAGACGACCTCTACAAAAGCCTCTAGCCCCAATCTTCTTAGACTTCAGGCGATGAAATACAGGGTCTATCTTGAGCCGGACGAAGACGGCATTTTTGTCGCAACCTGCCCCGCGCTGCCTGGCTGTGTTTCGCAGGGAAGCACTCGTACTGAAGCAACCGAGAACATCAAAGAAGCCGTCGAGGCGTATCTGATCAGCTTGCG
>JAPKYY010000794.1 GCA_026394095.1 Acidobacteriota bacterium
CAGATGCAAGCCCCTTCGTTAAGGTTGGCGATTCGGTAACCCAGAAAACAACCGTCTGCATCATCGAGTCGATGAAACTCATGAACGAGATTGAGGCTGAAGTTTCTGGTACAGTCGTCGCCCGTTTGGTAGAAAACGGCAAGCCAGTTGAATACGGCGAAGCCCTGTTTACGATTCGGCCCAACTAACACGTCATGTTCCAAAAGATTCTGATTGCCAATCGTGGCGAGATTGCCCTGCGCGTCATATGTGCAGCCAAAGATCTCGGCATCAAGACGGTCGCCGTATACTCAGAGGCCGACCGTCACAGCCTGCACGTTCGCTTTGCCGATGAAGCCGTCTGCATCGGCCCGGCCAAGAGCGCCCGTAGTTACCTCGACATCCCAAGCGTTATCAGCGCAGCCGAGATTACCAACGCTGAAGCGATCCACCCCGGCTATGGCTTCCTGAGCGAGAACGATCGTTTTGCCGAAGTCTGCAAAATGAGTGGCATCAAATTCATCGGGCCGCCACCTGACGTCACCCGCATGATGGGCTTGAAACAGAAGGCCCGTCAGGTGATGGAAGAAGCAGGCGTCCCGGTTCTGCCTGGATCGAAAGAAGCCCTCACCAGCGCAGAGGAAGCTCTCGAATTCGCTGAAAAGATCGGCTATCCGGTAATTCTTAAAGCTGCCGCCGGTGGCGGTGGCCGCGGCATGAGAGTCGTAAACTCCGCCGATGAATTACCTGGCCTCCTTGCACAAGCCCAAAATGAAGCAGGCGCTGCCTTCAGCGTCCCCGATATCTATCTTGAGAAGTACATTGGCGCTCCCCGGCACATCGAATTCCAGGTGCTCGCCGACGAACACGGCAACGTCGAAGTTCTCGGCGAACGCGAGTGTTCGATCCAGCGCCGCCACCAGAAGTTGATCGAAGAAGCGCCATCCCCGGTGATGACGCCTGAGCTTCGCAACGAAACGGTCGCCGCAATCAAAAAAGCCCTCAAAGCAATTGGTTACCAAAACGCCGGCACCATCGAATTCCTGATGGATGAGAAGGGCAAACTCTACTTCATCGAAGTCAACGCCCGCATCCAGGTAGAACACCCCGTCACCGAGATGATCACAGGTATCGACCTGGTCAAAGCCCAGATCCGTATCGCAGCCGGAGAATCACTCAACGACATCATCGGCGGGCCCATTACGCTCACTGGACACTCTATGGAATGCCGCATCAATGCCGAGCATCCAGACACCTTCGCTCCCGGCCCTGGCAAAATCACCGGCCTCAATCTGCCCGGTGGCATTGGCGTTCGAGTTGACACCGCTGTCTACACAGACGGCGTGATTCCGCCTTATTACGATTCTCTGGTCGCCAAACTAATCGTCCACGGCCGCGACCGGGCCGGCTTGCGTCGATGGTAGGAGAAGACAACGGCCTCACTCAGGACGAACTCGACGGGGGCAAAGCCGCAGCGATTGCCGCCCTCAAGGGCTTCAGAGCATCGTTTGAGGAAGGCAAATATGGCTTCCCGGATCTGCCCCTCAACAAAACCCTGATTCAGGAAATCGAAGCTGTCGCAAAGAAGCTCGAAGGCTCCTACGACACCGTTTGTGTCATCGGAATCGGCGGTAGCGCTCTCGGCTGCTGGGCGCTGGATTGCGCCATCCGCGGGCCGCACCCGGTCCAGGGTGCCCACTCCTCAAAGAAGCCTCGCCTGGTAATTCTCGATAACGTCGACCCCGACTTTATTCAACATGCTCTCGACAGCATGTCGCCCAAGAAGACCCTCGTAGTCGTCATAGCCAAGTCTGGCTCTACGGCCGAGACCATGGGTGGCTTCCTCATCGTGCGTGAGTGGCTGATGGACGCCATTGGCAAGAAGGCAGCCAGCCGCATCATCGCCGTCACCAGTGAAGCCCGGGGCGACCTGAAGGTACTGGCCACCAAAGAAGGCTACACCACCTTCCACATCCCGGAGAACGTCGGTGGCCGCTTCAGCGTCCTTTCTGCCGTCGGCCTCGTACCTGCCGCCCTCATCGGCGTCAACATTAAGAAGCTCTGCCGTGGCGCAGCCGCAATGACAGAATCAGCCTGGAACGAAGACCTCGAATCGAACATCGCCCTCAGTTCTGCCCTCCACCACTGGCTCATCTGGACTCTAAAGAAGAAGAGCATCCAGGTCGCCTTCCCGTACAGCAATTTTCTTTGGGGTACAGCCTTCTGGTTCCGCCAGCTCTGGGCTGAATCGCTGGGCAAGGCCAAGGATAGAACCGGCGCCACCGTTCATGTCGGCCAGACTCCAATCGCCGCCCTCGGCACGACAGACCAGCATTCCCAGGTCCAGCTCTACATGGAAGGACCCAACGATAAGGTTTACAGCTTCTGGGCAGTAGAGAAGAACAAGAAGCAGGTCAAAATCCCCAAAGCCAAGCTCGGCCTCGATGGTTTCGATTACCTCGGCGGGCAAAGCATGGGTAAGCTCCTCAACGCAGAACGGCGCGCAACCGAAGCCGCTCTTGCCACCAGTGGCCGCCCCAATTGCACCTTCACGCTGGAGCGAGTCGACGAAGAACATCTCGGCGCCTTCTTCCAAATGATGGAATTCGAAACCGCTTTCATGGGCGAATTGCTCAACATCGACGCTTTCGACCAGGAAGGCGTGGAACTTGGCAAGAAGTTCACTTATGCTTTGATGGGCCGCGCAGGCTGGGACGAGTTTAAGGAACGCTTTGCTGATTACGAGAAGAAGCGCGGTTAGTCTCCTCGCCCGCAGGCGAGAAGAACTGATCGAAAGCATCGAAACACGCTTGCTTTGGGAAGGCAAGAAGAGCCGCGTCTGCTGGTTTCACCCCAAAGTAGCCCGCACTAAAAACTCCCTGCTGATGACGGTCCAACTGCTCACAGACTCCGACGTCATGCACCAACCGCATTACTCCGAGAGTTTTGATGACGGCAAGACCTGGACAGAACGCAAGCCCATCCCCGCACTCGAACGCACCATCCTCGGCGGAGGTTTCGAAGACGTCGTCAGTGACGTAGTTCCCGAATACCATTCCAAATCAGGCGTTGTTCTCTGCCTCGGCCAGGACGTCCACTACAAAGACGAAAAACTGATTCGCCCCGGAGAAGACCGCTGGATCCGCTACTTCGTCCGCAAGGCTGACGGCTCCTGGACCAAGCCAAAGAAGCTGGACTTCCCCCACCCGGAAGCCTCCATGCTGATGAGCGCCGGCTGCAGCCAGCGTTGGACCCTCGCAAACGGCGACGTGCTCGTACCGGTAACGATGTTGGCCAATCGTCCAGATCATGCGGTCAGCACTCTGCTCTGTGCTTTCGATGGCCTCGACCTCAAGCCAAAACGTCTCGGCAACATTCTGAAGCTCTCCATCAAGCGTGGTCTCATGGAACCCTCCATTACAAAGCATGATGGGAAGTTCTGGCTCACCATCCGCTCTGAGGACGAGCGAGGTCACTTCGCCGTCTCCCCCGACGGCCTCGCCTGGGGCAGCCTCGAAACCCACACCTTCGACGATGGCTCGCCCCTCGTCACTTCCACAACGCAGCAACACTGGATCAACCACAGCGAGAAGCTATACCTCACCTACACTCGCAAAGACGCAAGCAACGAAAAGGTCTTCCGCTGGCGCACGCCCACCTTCCTGGCGGAGTTCGACACTCGCCGAAAGGTACTCCTCAAGGGAACAGAAAGAATCCTTGTACCAAGGGACGGCGATGCGATGCACGGCAACTTCCACGTCACCAATATCAGTCCGCGAGAAACGCTAGTCACCCTGGGCGACATTCTCGTCGACAAACCCTTCCGGGGCGACACGCTAATTACAAGCATCCGTTGGCGGCGGGATAATGATACGCGAACGAATCGTTGAACTCGCGTTAGCTTCGATTCTCATCGTCGCTCTCAGCACTGAACTCTTCAGCGCTTTCTACGCCATAAATCGCATCACGATCGCCTTCGTCTGGCTACTAATCGCAGCAATCTGGATTGCTGGCCTGCGCCACACCAAACTCACCGTTAGCTGGAACTGGCCAATAGCGGCCCTCTGCGCTGCAACCAGCTCAATCTGGGCCCTCGAAGGCCTGGCTGCAATTCTGAGCCCTCCAAACTCCTCCGACGCAATGGCCTATCACATGCCCCGCGTCATCTTCTGGATCCAGCAACACAGTGTCGAATTCTTCGCCACTCCCTACTTGAATCAGATCATGCTCCAACCGCTGCATGAATACATCACGCTGCACTTCCAACTCCTCAGCGGCGGCGATCGTTTTGCCAATTGCATAGCCTGGCTCTCTACAGGAGGTTATGTAATCACAGCCAGCCTGCTGGCCAAATCCCTCGGCGCAAGCTCGAGAGCCCAGGCCCTGGCTGCATTCCTCGCGGTAACCCTTCCCAATGGAATCCTCCAGGCCAGCGGAGCAAAGAACGAAGCACTCCTCGCCTTCCTGCTCACAAGCATGGTCTACTTCTCGCTCATCAAGCGCAGCTGGCTGCTCGCCCTCGCCTGCGGGCTTGCCTGTTTCACCAAAGCCACAGCCTTCATATTCGCAGCCCCACTGCTGGCTCTCCTCATGCCACGCGCCATTCCCCACGCCGCCCTGGCAATCCTTCTGATCAACGGCCCTTTCTTTTACCGCAACATCGATCTCAGCGGCTCTCCCCTCGGCTTTGATTCCGCTCAGGCCGACGGCAAGTATCGTTGGCGAAACGAATACATCGGCTGGCAACCTACAGCCTCAAACCTGATCCGCCATCTCTCAGAACAACTGGGAGCAAGAAGCCAGGCCTGGAACGAATGGGTCTTCGACGCAGCTCTAACTGCACACAAGTCGATGGGCCTCAACCCAAACGACTCAGCCACCACGTGGCCTCTCACCGAATTCGTCCCACCCAGAAGCGCCAATCACGAGACAGACACCAACAACCGTTGGCACCTCACGCTGATAGCAACCGCAACGCTGTTCCTTCTCTGGAAGCGCGAAAGAACTCCACTAACGATCCTCGCCGCTCTCAGCATCGGCATCGTTGC
>JAPKYY010000731.1 GCA_026394095.1 Acidobacteriota bacterium
CCGGACGCGGCCCAACTCGTTTTCTTTACCCATGATCTTCGCGTTATTCGCCGTCGCCTGCGTGATCACCTGCAACGGATGAAAGCCCGCCTCCTGGTGCAACTCCATCGATCGAATCAACCCAAACCCAAAGAGGTTATAGATAAACCCGGCGTCCTCACCAATCCCGATCACCCCACCACGGCGTCCAAAGTCCCGCACCGCGTCCATCCACAGGCGGTAATTCATCCGCCACTCCGCCTCATCCGCACTTGTCCAGTTCAAGAAGAAGCTCCCGTGATTATTCGGGTCCGGCGCAAAGAACTTCTCAAGTGCCGGATGCAGGTATTCCTTAAAAAAAGGCTGCGTCTGATAGCGCAACAAATCCCGTGCAGCCTCATAGATGTTCAGCGTCGGGCTCCAGGCCACCTCGGCCTTTACCATGCCATCCAGTACCTGCCCCAACTTAACCGGGTCTGTCTGCCGAAACAGGTGCCCCGCATAGCGAAAACGATCCACTTCGTACTGGTGGTTAAACGATCCGGGAAAGTTCTGTACTCCATCCTTCAACGCCGCATCGGGTATGCCATACCAGTGCTCAATCGAAGTCGTCCCGTACTTGATGTCATGCCAGGCATTGGTCTCTGCCACCGCCGCATGGTGCGCTGTCCGCAGCCCTTGCGAGTGAGCCTCATCCTGCATCACGCGCATCGCCCAATCGGAAATTTCAAAAAACTTCAAGCCGTCAGCTCCGCTACCCTTGATCTGCCTTACCCGCGCCCGGATTGCCGCTTCGTTCTGGTCCGAAGGCGCAGGATTCATCCCCAGCACGGCATACAAAAACAAGCGCGGCGCAACAATGCTGTTCTTCTGCGACTGCTCGCGAAGCGCCTTCGACTTTTCAAAATTCGACCCCACATCCCGCACACTAGTAATCCCGGAAGCCAGCCACACACCAAACTGGTAATCCTGCCGCATCGGCCAACCAGCCCGCTCATCCTGAATATGCGCATGCACATTGATCAACCCAGGCAACACATATTTGCCCTTGGCATCAATTACCTTGTCGCCAGCAACAGGTCTTCCCGGCCCAGGCGTCACAGCCACAATCCGGTTGCCCTCAATCACGATCGTCCGGGGCCCATTTGCCGGCGTACCAGACCCATCGACAACCAGCGCATTTGTGACCAAAAGCCTACCTTGCCGCACTCCAGACTCGGTAGGTGCTAAGGCCGTCTGGCCCATCAAAACAAAGGGCATCGCTGCCAAACATGCAAAGACATATGAACGTGTCATAAGAGGCTAGTCTACCCAACACTGGTCAGGGTTAAGGTGCGCCAGCAATACCTCCAATGGCAGAGGACTTCCAATGCGGTACCAAAGCCGTCAAAGTTACATGTCAAAAAACATCGAAACAAACGACTATTGGAATCGAGCCTATGACCGAAGCCAAGACGGCCCGGCGGCTCAAAATTCAACAGAAGGAGTGTTAACACACCCATGCGCAACTTACTGGTGCTTACCGTATTCGCCACCCTCACTGCCAACCTGAGCTTTGCTGAAGTAGTCGATCATCCTCGCAATCTCAAGGAAGAAGCCACCATCCAACAGAAGGCCCAGAAGCGCTGGATGTGGAGCGCCCTCGCCCTCACCGCCGCAAGCTTCGCAGACGTACACTCCTCCTGGGGCAAGGTGGAAGCCAACGGCCTCCTCCGCTCCTCAAACGGCACCTTCGGCGCCAAAGGCCTCGGCGTAAAAGCCGGCATGGTCGGCGGCATCCTCCTCGGCCAGCACTTCCTCGTCAAAACCAACCCCAAGCTCGCCAACACCATGACCTTCGCCAACTACGGCATGGCCGGTCTCAAGCTCTCCGTCGCCGCTCGCAACTACAAGATCGACCCTCCCAAATACCTTCTGCGCTAACGCAAGGGCGGAGTCGACGCTGGTGCATGTCGCCACCGGGTCGTCTGTTCGTAGGCGTACCCAAGGCGAATCAGCGTCGACTCCGACCATGCCCGTCCAAAGAAGGTCAGTCCAGCCGGCAACACCCCTCGCGTATAACCCATGGGGACCTGCACTGACGGGAACCCGGTAGTCGGCGAAAACACCTGGCTGTTGTCTCCACCCGCAGTATTCAAGTCCCCAATTAACCGCGGTGGATTACTCCAGGTGGGATACACATAAGCATCGAGCTTCAATGCATCCATCGTAGAAGTCACAGCCGCTCCAAACGCCTTGCGGTAAGCCATCTCGGCAGCACACTCGGCGCTCTCCGGCCCATTCAACACGGCCTTCTCTGCCGACTCCAACCGCACCTGCACCGACGGATGATACTTCCGCGATTTCAGCACCTCGGCCAAACTCTTCACCGCAACCTTTTCCCCCAGGCCAGCCAGAAAACGGTTCAGATCATACTTGAAACCCATGCATCCGCCAGCCCGCTTCAAGCCCTCAATCCCCGTGACCTTAGCCGGGTCCACAATCACCGCCCCAGCCTTACGCAAATCCTCCAGCGCCGCCTCAAACACCCGCACCACCTCCGGGTCCACTGAGTCCCGCTCATAAGCCTGCCGCAACACACCAATCCGAGCCCCTTTGAGGCCATCCCGCTTCAAGGCAAGCGAATAGTTCTCAACCCGGGCCCCAGCCGTAACAGCATCATCTGGATCCTCACCCGCAACCCCCTGAAACACCGCCACTGCATCTTACATCGTCCGCGCCATCGGCCCTGCAATGTCAGCCAGCAAATTCAAAGGAA
>JAPKYY010000003.1 GCA_026394095.1 Acidobacteriota bacterium
GCTGGCGACCGATGCGAGTCCACATGGTCCGCCCCATTCTGCGCATCGTCTTCAATCACAAAAATAGCCGTCTTCGCCCAGAACTTCGACTTCGACATCGCCTCCACCAGCATCCCCAGTGCCAGATCGTTATCAGCGACCTGGGCCTTGGGCGAGAGCTTGTTGGCCGATAGCCCCGAAGTATGGTCGTTGCCAATCTTGAGCGTAATGAAGTTCGGCATCTTGCCAGTCGACTCAAATTGCTTCAGCTCTTCGAGGAAAACCTTTACGCGGTCGACATCGAGGTATTCGAGATCAAAGCCGCGGTATTGCATCGCCGTATGGGGAGCCAATTGTGGGTCGAGAATCTGTGCAATTTGCCTTGTCCCCTCAGGCTTGGGCAAATTCTTCCCCCACCAGCCATAATTGCGAACACTCAGCCCAGCGGCCAGCGCGCTATGCCAGATCCTGCCTGCCGGGGCATTCGCTGCCACCTCGCCACCCTCATAGTCATAATGCTTGCGCCGCCCGGCGTACGAGTTCGGCCACATCCGCTGCACATAAGCGGGTGCAATCGCAGCCGTAGACCAGTTATGCCCATCTGCCGACACATCCGCATTCACATAGAAGTTATCGAGCAACACAAACTCTTCCGCCAGCTTGTGATGATTGGGTGCAACGTCACGCCCAAACAAGGTCAACGACGGGTCCCCATTGCCCTTACCGAGATCGCCCAGCACCTGATCATAAGTACGATTCTCCTTGAGTACATAAATCACATGCTCAATCGCACTCGACCTCTGCCCAACTACCGCCGGCACCACTGTCGATGAAAGCGTATTCTCCACCATCTGCTCATCCCGGTAATTGGAGTTCGATTTCACACTCGCCGTATAAGCGCTCATCCGCTCCTTGTCGAGCCCCGCTACAACGGAGATGGACCCACGTTGCAAACGTCCCACATAAGCCACTGGTGCCCCACCCAAATGCAGCGGAGCCGGCCGCTTCAGCGGGTTCGGCCCATTCACGTTGTTGGGGAAACTGCGGGCCCCTCGTCCATTGAAGATCAAAAGCCGGTCCTCACCCATCGAACGCGCGGCAATCGGATACCAGCCCGAAGGAATAAAGCCCTCCACCATAGACCGTTTCCCCTCCACCTCAACCGAAGCCACCGCATTCAAATCCGAACACACCACATAAAGCTTCTTCTCATCCGGGCTCAACCCTAAAGCGCTCGGCGTCGAACCAAGCGCCTGCAGCGGCGTCATCGACACATTGATCGTCTCAACCAAATTCAAATCCTTCGATTCAGCCACGCTGATCACATGCACTGAATTCGTATTCGACGAAGCCACAAAGATCCGTGCCGCCCAGGGCTGCGGGCCCTCTTCTTCGAGCACCGTCTTCGCCCCGCGCCACACCATATCCATCGGCGTCGCACCCACGCGCACCCGCTGCAAAATCACTCCATCCGATGCCTTGTGGTGCAACACAGCCGCATCTCCCATTACCGATACAAAGAAGCTCTGATTGTCCGGATGCACCAGAATCCGGTACGGCCGCCGTCCCGTCTGAAAGCGCTCAATCACTCGGCCCGATTGCGGATTGATCACTGCAATTATGTTCCGGTGCAGCATCGCCACATAAAGCAGTCGCCCATCAGGAGACACTGCCACATCACCGGTAAAGTCCTCATGCGTAGGCGCGGCTTCCGTCAACTTCCAATCCCCCGCGCGAGTCAACTCACCGTCGGCACTAACATTCAGCGCATAAACCATCGCCTTTGACCCGCCACCCACATACAGGCTCTTCCCGTCGGGAGAAAACGACAACCCCAGCCATCCATCGGGCAACTCAATTCGAGACACCTGCTTCAGCGTCGTCGGCTCCAGCATCACGACAGAAGGCGTGTTGTATCCGCCATGCAACACAGCCAGGAATTTCTTGTTCGGCGACATCGCGCTCGCCATCGGGAACGTATCGGTTTCTATCTGCGACCCAGCCGGCCGTACTCTCCACCCATTAGGCAGCAAGACGCTGCCATCACCTTGCGGGCCAACCATTTTCATTCCCTCGGGCTGCGAGAACAACGCGCACACCCCGATCACGCCCAGCGCCAGAATCGGAAACACAGGGTTCCAACGGTTCATCTTCATACCTCTTTGTACTTAGTCCCGGTATCGCTGTGCGATCGGGAATCTGCGGCCAATGCCAAATGCCTTTGAAGTCACCTTCAGGCCCGGTGCGGCCTGTTGGCGTTTGTAC
>JAPKYY010000612.1 GCA_026394095.1 Acidobacteriota bacterium
GGGTTGCTCTCGCTGCTCTTTTACGCGTCACTGTCAGGAATGAAAGTTAAATGATTCGAATCGATGGACGAACGGCTGCCCAATTGCGGCCAACCAAGTTAGAGACTGATTTTTTGCTCACTGCCGAAGGTTCTGTAGTGATCTCGGTGGGCCATACACGCGTGCTGTGCGCCGCAACTGTTGAAGATGGAGTACCTGGCTTCCTGCGTGGTAAAGGTTCCGGCTGGGTTACGGCTGAATACTCGATGTTGCCCCGCGCAACCATTACCCGCACTCCTCGTGAGGTCGTTAAAGGTCGGCAGAGCGGGCGTACGATGGAGATCCAGCGTTTGATTGGGCGCTCACTTCGCGCGGTTGTCGATACCGCTTTGCTGGGCGAGCGGACCGTTGTTGTAGATTGCGATGTTTTGCAGGCCGATGGTGGCACGCGCACGGCGGCCATTACCGGCGCCTATGTGGCGCTAGGGATCGCCATCAAGAAGATGATGAGAGCTGGCGTCTTGAAGAAGTCTCCATTTCGCGATTCTGTTGCCGCGACGAGCGTAGGCATCGTAAAGGGTGTGCCGGTGCTCGACCTTTGCTATGAGGAAGACTCTGCGGCCGATGTCGACATGAATCTCGTGATGACCGGGGCCGGCAAGTTTATTGAAGTGCAGGCGACGGCCGAGCAGATTCCGTTTGACGACCCGCAGCTTGGGGCGATGATTGAGCTGGCTCGCGCTGGAATTCAGGAGTTGATTGGATTGCAAAATGAAGCTCTTTCTCGCTACCAGTAATCCCGGCAAGATCCGTGAATTTGAGGGGGCGGGTCTTGAGATCGAGATGCTGCCCTCGATGAAGACTTTGCCCCTGTCACCCGAGACGGGGGACACCTTTGAGGCCAATGCGATTCAGAAGGCGCTCTACTATGGGGCGCATTGTGAGGGGTGGTTAATCGCCGAGGATTCCGGCCTTGAAGTGGATGCACTGGGTGGAGCGCCGGGCGTGCATTCCGCACGTTGGGCCGGGGATGACGCGGCTAACAATGCGCGGCTGGTGCGCGAGATGGCCGGCCAGACCGTGCGGACGGCGCGTTATGTCTGTGTGATTGCTCTGGTGGATCAGGGGCAGGTACTCGGGACATTCCGCGGGACTGTAGAGGGAGAGATTCTAGACGCGCCACGCGGTGCGGGCGGATTTGGCTATGACCCTTACTTCCTTTACCCACCCTTTGGGCAGAGCTTCGCAGAGGTGCCCAAAGAGCGTAAGGCCGGGGTGTCTCACCGGGGTGAGGCAATTCAAAAACTTATCGCGTGGCTGCGTGAAAACGCTTCCAGGTGAGGTAGCCAATCAGCGTTTTACCGTCATCCAGTTTGCCTTCGCGTATGAGGGCGTCGAGTTCTTTTGAAGTGAACCAGCGGGCCTCGATGCGTTCGTCATCCATGGGGGTGGCAATGCCGGCTTTGAGGTCTGTCGCCAGATAAATCGTCATCTTCTCGGCGAGAAAGCCAGGGCTCGCCCAGTAGCTGGCGAGCTTCTTCCAGGTGCTGGCTTTGTATCCGGTTTCTTCCATTAGCTCGCGCTTGGCGGCCTGAAGCACGTTCTCGCCGGGATCGATTTTGCCTGCCGGGAGTTCCCAGATTTTGCCGTCGGCGGGGAGACGGTATTGGCGGACGAGAAGGATTTTCTTTTTGTCGTCGACAACCAGAATCACAGCCGAACCCGGGTGGTGGACAATGGCTCGCTTGATCTCGAAACCGTCGGTGTCTTTGGCGATATCTTCTGAGACGCTGAAGAGACTGCAGCGGTACTTCTCTTCTGAGGAGAGTAGTTTCATATACTAATCATGGACTGAGTGAGGAGGTTCATGCGGGCACTCATCTTAATTTGTTTTGCACTTTGCCTGAGCGGGCAGGAAGACCTGGTCGCCAACAGAGAGCGCGTGCGTGCGTCCTTGAAGAAGATGCAGGCCAAGGCAAAACAGAAAGAAGACTACCTGTTTCAGCGGAGACTGACGAAGCGTGAGTTGATGCCGGATGGATCGGTAAAGTCAGAAACTGTCTCAGTGTTGCGGCGTGACCCCTGGGAAGACCAGGTAGTGACGCGGTTGATTGAAAAAGACGGCAAGGCGCTGACTGCTGAAGAAATCACAAAGCAGGAGGAGCGCTTGCGTCGTTCTGTGATCGAGATGCGCAAGACTCCGATGAAGCCGCGCTTCGAGGAAGAGACGTGGATGGATGAGATGCCAGACGCGCTTGAGATTCACAAGGGCGGTATGGAGGAAAAGTTTGGCCGGATGGCGGAGGTCTACTGGTTTCGCCCACAGCCCGGCTACAAGGCGAAGACCATGAGGGCGAAAGCCTTTGAGAAGATTCGCGGCAAAGTCTGGGTAGATCAACAGGACGGCGAAATGACGCGCCTGGAGGTTGAGATCTTCGACACGATCAGCGTCGGGTTTGGGTTGCTGGGAAAGCTGGAGAAGGGGACCAACTTTGAGATGGAGCGCAAGAAATGGGAGATTGGGGTCTGGTTTGAGGTCTGGCAACGCGTGCGGTATGACTTGCGCGTGATGATGGTGAAGTCACTCAGGCAGGAAATCGAGACCCACTGGTCGAACCTCAGCCCGAGGCCGCCGGTGAAGATGATCCGCAGCGGCTCTTAGGGAACTTCGACTCGAATTTCTTTGTCGCTGGTGCCGTCCACGTTCAGCACTTTGACGATGTCGCCGATACGGACAGTCACTTGGTGAGTGCCTTTGAAGACCCGGGCTTTGAGCTTGCCTTCTTCGTCGCTTTCGCCACTAATGTCTGTCCACCAGTCGCGGAAGAGTAAATTGTTCGAAACGATGGCGTTGGGCTTGGACGACCAGTCAGCGCGATACATCGCTCCGCGCGGGAGCCAGTGCCGGCGCTCCCAGAACCCCCACATCAGAAAGTCTTCAAAGCGCTTCTGGCTGAAGATGTAGGTCATGAAGTCCCGGGTAAAGTCGGCCTGGATGGATTCGTCGGGAGTGTTCACGTCGAATTCGGTGACCGCGAAAATGTAGGGGACGGCGTCGGCATAGCGCTTGACGACGGTGTCGATGATGTCGATGGATTGAGGCGTGCCAAAGTGAGACTGGAAACCGAAGCCGTCAATCGGGGCATTGCGATCCTTCAGGAATTGCAGGAAGGCGTAGGTGTAGTTGAGATGCACGCCATTGGTGGTGCCAGATTCGAACTGGTCGTAGTCGTTGAGAAAGAGCTTAGTGTCAGGGTTGATTTGACGGGCGAGTTCAAACCAGCGCAGGGCTTCTTCGTTGCCCAGCTTGCCTGGTGATGCAGGTACGCCCGGGACGCCATCGATCCGGCCCTGGATGTCGAAGTTATCGTAGGGTTCG
>JAPKYY010001049.1 GCA_026394095.1 Acidobacteriota bacterium
ACGATGCGGCCATTGCTCATCACTATGAACAGTTAGGGCGCACTCGCTACGCTCAGGCTGTGCCTCTGCATGAGGTAATTCAGAAACTGATCTCGATCAAACGCGCCATCCGCACCTACGCCAGCGAGCAGAATTAAAACCTCTCTCCAGTTGATATCTACGACGAACTCGAACTGCTCCGCGCGATGGCCGGTTACTTCGATTTTGTGATCTTCCGTGTGGCCAAAGGTTATGAGGGAGCCATGCGGTCGTCAGCCGATTCCGGCTCTAGCCGGCTTCCTGACTTCCAGTCGGCAAAAGCCCAATCGGCCTGAACTTGGCCGGAGCCCCCAACGGGGTTCCGGCTTTTTTCAATGCGAAATCTCCACAGCAGTGGCTGGGTTCGCATCACGGTTTGGGTCCACCAGCACCCCTGCCGCAAACGTAACTCGTTTCGCCCGTTCCCTGGTATCGAGACACAGCAGATGGTTGTTATCCCCATCCTGCAAATCCCCCAGCGCAAACGGCGTCACAGCTTTGCCCACCTCCATCTCCACCCGGTATTGCCGCCTCTCATAATCACCCACTTCATCCCCATCCTTGCGTCTCACCCCACCTGCCCAAACCACTCTCACAATCTGCTTCGTATCGGCCGGGCAGCCACTCCCCGCGCCCCATCCTCCATCACCCGCCTTCACCTGATCCAGCGCTACGATCTCGGCAAACACAAGCCCCGGCCCAGCCTCAAGCGGCGTCACTTGGGTCTTAGCCCCCCGGTAATTCACTTGTCCATCTTTCGAAATCAAATTCCCAATCACCGCAACCGTTGCGGGCGGATCCGTCGCCGCAGATCCAAACTCCCCCACCAGCAGCACCGTCCGCACTTCCCCCGCATCCGCCGCCGGCATCACCGTCACGCAGTGCACGCTCCCCCGCACTCCACCTCGGGTGACCACAACAAAATCCCCAGCCTCCACCGTCTTCACATCCACTTCCCTGTCAAACACTACAGGCATCCCGTCCTTCCCTCCAGCCCCCGAACAAACCCTCCACCCCGCCAGCAACGGCAGCTTGTTATCAAGCCCAAAGAACGCACTCAACAATCGCCCCTGCGCAAGACCCGCTCCACCTGGAGTCCGATCCGTCGCATCCAGATTCGCAGCAATCTCATTCACCGGCTTCTGCACCAACCCGCATCCACAAAGTCCAACTACGAAAACCCAAAAAAATCCGCACTTCATTATCCCGATCATAGCGAGCAATCACCACCGTTTCATCCCAAAGCGTTTTCAGTAGATGGCGCAAGATCAAGAACTCGCGTGTGATAATCACGAAATGTCCAAACGCGCGATCCGATTCTGCACGCTGCTAATGCCATTCTTTATCGGCCTCTTGAGCACCCCCGGCTCCCTCTTCGGTGCCGGGCCGCGCAGCGAAGCAGAGGTGAAAAAGGCGATTGAACTCGCCATCAGGCCCTTGCTCGAAAAACACGGCATTCCAGGCATGGCCATCGGCGTAACGATCGACGGCAAACGCTACTTCGTCGAATACGGCCAGGCCTCAAAGCAGCCCCAGCTAAGCATCACTCGCGACACGCTATTCGAACTTGGCTCCATCAGCAAGACCTTCACCGCCACCCTCGCCGCGCGAGCAGAAGTAGATGGAAAGCTATCCCTGAACGACCCCGTCACCAAGCATCTGCCTGAGCTCAAAGGCAGCGCCCTCGACCGCATACGACTTCTGGAACTGGCAACCCACACCGCAGGTGGCTTCCCTCTGCAAGTGCCAGAAGAACTGAAGACGCGCGAGGATTTGATGACCTACTTCCGCACCTGGAAGCCGCAATTCCCGCCCGGCGTAAAGCGCCACTACGCCAACCCCAGCATCGGCCTGCTCGGCGTCGCAGCAGCCAAGGCCCTCGGGGGCGACTTCACGGCATTGATGGAAGGCCGCCTCTTTCCAGAACTAGGCCTCAAGCGCACCTTCATCAAAGTGCCACCTGCCGCCCTGCCCACCTACGCCTGGGGCTACAATCGCGAAGACAAGCCAGTCCGGGTGAACCCCGGCCTGCTCGACTCCGAGGCTTATGGCGTAAAGTCAAACACCACCGACATGCTCCGCCTCATCGAAGCCCACATGGGCATCGGCAACGTGTCCGAGAAACTGTCCCGCGCCTTGAAAACAACGCGCACGGGCTACTACAAAACTGGCGAAATGATTCAGGACATGATTTGGGAGCAATATCCCTACCCGGCCCCAATCGAGAAAATGCTGGCCGGCAACGCCCCAGCGGTCATTTTTGAGCCACACCCGGTCACCCCGATCCTTCCTCCCATCGCCCCCGGCGGCGCATTCATCATCAACAAAACCGGCTCCACCAACGGCTTCGGCGCCTACGTTGCGTTCATCCCAACCGAGCGGATTGGCATTGTCATGCTGGCGAACAAGAACTATCCAATCGAATCTCGAGTCCGCGCCGGCCATCAGGTACTCACCCAACTCACAGCCCACTAGGCCAAACATATTTATGATCAACTTCAATTTGCGGGAGTAAAATTGAAGTAGAGGTTACTAAGTATGTGCCTTCAACTCCTCCGCATTACCCTGCTGGTTCTCCTTTTCGCCCGCCTCGCCCAAGCCCAGTTCCCCAAAGCCTACATGGCCGACGCAATTGCCGCTCCCACCTTCCTCCCTCCCGGTGAAGGCAATGACGCAAAGAAACTCCTTCTCCTTGAACCTGAAGTCCTCGCAATTGACGCGCAGAACAATATCTACGTCTCGGATTCCAAATTCAATCGCATCCTCAAAATCACCCCCACCGGCGCCTTCTCCACCTACGCTGGCACTGGCGTCTACGGCTCCTACCGTAACGACGTCCCTGCCACGCAATCGGGCCTCGCTGGGCCCCTCGGTATCGCTATGGATCGTACCGGCAATCTCTACATTGCCAATCGTTATGCGAGTTTGATCGTTCGGGTCAAACCCGACGGCACTGCCACCACCTACGCCGGCGGCGGCACGAATGCGGGCGACGGCTTTGCCCCACTCCAAACCAAACTCGCCAACATCGAATATGTTGCCGTTGACGCACAGGGCAACGTCTACTTTTCAGAACTCCGCACCTTCCGCATTCGCAAAATCCCCGCTGGCGGCGGCGCAATCGAAACCTACGCGGGCACCGGTGCCGAAGGCTATTCCGAAGTCAACGGCCCAGCTAAATCTATCCCCGTAGGCTTCCCCAGCGGTCTCTTCGTTGGTGCCGACAACAATCTCTACATCTTCGAAGCTGGCGGCTCCCTCCGCCGCATCACTCCCGACGGCAACTCAACACTGGTTCTCAAAACCTTCAACATGCCAATGAAAACCACCCCTGCCGGCTGGACCATCGGCGAAATCGCCGGTGGCGCGGTAGACCCACAAGGCACTCTCTGGCTCTCTACTTTCTTCCGCCAGCACAGTGTCTCGATCCTCAAATGCCCCTTTGCCAAAGACTGCGAAGTCGTAGCGGGCGGCAGCGACAACGGCTACAACGGCGACGGCGCTCCTGCCACCCAGAAGAAGCTCGCTCTCCCCGGCACTATGGTCAAAGATTCCCTCGGCAATCTCATCTTCATCGACCGCCAGCGCATCCGCAGCCTCTCCCCCACAGGTGAACTCAAAACCATCGCCGGTGGCGACACAGCCGCAGTCCGCGGCGACGGCCAGAAGAACTCCCGCGTCATCTTCGAGAGCAGCTTCGGCATTGCCGTAGACCCGCAGAACAACGTCTACGCCTCCGACGAGCGCAACCATATCGTCTGGCGCTTCGGCGCTGACGGCAACGCCCGCATCGTCGCCGGCACCGGCACCCCCGGTTACTCTGGCGACAACGGCCCGGGCAATGCCGCAGAAATCAATGCCCCCGGCCAGCTCGCCCTTGATGGCTCAGGCAATCTCTATATCCTCGATACTTACAACTATGTCATTCGCAAACTAAGTCCCCAGGGTCAGATCAGCACCTTCGCCGGGCGTCAGCACGCCATCACATTCTCCTGCCCCGGCACCCAGTCACTCGCAGCCGCGCAGTGGTGCTTCACTATTCCTGCCAGCCTCGCCGCAGACTCCCAGGGCAACGTCTGGGTAGGAGATTTCAACAGTGTCGTAAAGGTCTCCGCTGGCACCATCACCGTACTCAGCCCCGCGATCCGAGCCACAGCGTTGACTGTTGATCGCAGCGGCAACCTCCTGGCCGCCGCAGGCCAGAGTAGTGGCACACAGATCTTCCGCAGCAACGCAGGCTCCAGTCCCTTCACCCTCATCGCAGGCACTGGCAAATCTGCGTCCTCAGGCGACGGCGGTCTCGCCACAGCCGCAGACATCAATGCTGCATCTCTCACCGTCGATGCAAACCGCAACGTCCTGATAGCCGACACCACCGCGCGCAGCATCCGCGCCATCACCCCCGATGGCCGCATCCAGAAGATCGCGGGCGGCGGTTTAACCACAGGCGTCCGCGCAGACGGCGGCCCTTCCACCGATTTGCGAATCGGCGGTGGCCAGATCGCTACCGGCACCGGCAGCCGCATCTTCATCGCCAACCCCGGCTTCTCCAGCAACATCTTCGATGACGTCCATCTCTGGCGACTCGAACCCGCGCAGATCTTCCGCACAGCCGTTCTCAACGCCGCCAGCTTCAAAGGCGGAGCAGTTGCCGGAGGCGAAATCGTCACGATTTTTGGTCTCGACATCGGTCCCAAAACCCTGGCCACATACGAAGTCGTCAACGGCAAATTCCGCGACGAAATCGCCAACACCCGCATCCTCTTTGACGGCATCCGAGCCCCCATCATCTATGTCAGCGAAACAGCCGCCTCGGTAGTTGTTCCTTATGGTGTTGCTGGCAAAACCGAAACCGACTTGTGGATCGAGTACCAGGGCACGGCCACCAACCATTTGAAGATGCCCGTCGCGATCACCCAACCCGGTATCTTCACAATTCCCCCAACAGGTACAGGCCAGGCAGCCATGCTCCACTGGCCAGACTACTCCGTAAACCAGGCCTCAAATCCAATTTCCCGCGAAGGCGTTGGCATGATCTTTCTCACCGCTGGCGGCGAGCAGGGCGAAGACGGCATGATGGCCCAGACGGTTGGAGCTCTTCCATTCCCCGTCCTCGTGAGAGTCGGTGGAGTCGATGCTCAGGTGCTATACGCCGGCCCTGCACCCTCACTCATTTACGGAATGTTGCAGGTCAACTTCATCGTCCCCGCCACACTAACGCCGGGCGATAAAGTGCAGCTCTACGTCAAGCTGGGCGAGGTTTGGTCTCAGGCTGGCCTTACCATCAGTGTCAAATGAGCCTCCTCAGGCCACACTCACGCGCTTCAATCGTCCATAAGCTACAACCAGCACCAACCCACTCAAAACGAGCATTCCGGCCAGCACGACACCCACGCGGCCCAGGATCTCCCCATCGGTCTCTTCCCTGTACTCATAAACAGGAAAGCCCGCGACATCCTTCGAGCTCAGCTTCACCTTGCTAAAAACTTTCGGCAAAAAGTAACTCTGCCAGGTCCCAAAGAACCCATCCACCTGCTTACTAAAATGCTTATAACGCCCTAGACTCGTCCCCGCCAGATCATTAATCGCACTCTGCGCGAGAATCGCTGGCGATAAATACCGGAACCCATCTACAAAGCTCTGTTGCCGGTCTACCTGTTCCTCAAAGTGATCAAGAATCGGCTGCACCTTCTTGTCCACTTCCATCTGCACCGCATAGGTCAGGCTTGCAAAATCCGCCTGCGGCTTCTCCCCACCGGGCATCAACTCCGGATGGTCCTCCATATACTTCGAGAGCAACAAGCTACCTTTCGTCTGCGCTTCTTTGCCAGCAGTCCGCATCGCCTGCACCATCTCAACACGGCTAGGCACCGGATACATCCCCGTGGCAATCAGATTCGCCACGCTAGGCAACACCAGCACCAGCCCGAGCCAACACCCAGCCAGCGACAGCGCATTCGTCGCCGAACTTGTGCCAAAACTATTCACCAGAATCGCTAACCCAAACCAGAACCCGGTGTACAGCGTCATCATCCCGATCCAAAGCGCAAGGCGAGTCCAAACCGTCGGCAACGACAAATCAACGCCCGTCACCAGTGCCCCGATCAAAGTAAACCCAATCACCAGCCCGAGCAACAATCCACCACGCAACAATACCTTGCCCGTGACCAGTTGAGACATCGTAATCGGCTGCGATAAAGAGAGCGACAAGGTCCCCTGCTCCCGCTCCGCCGAGATCATGTTGTACCCCAGAGCCAGCACCAGCAGCGGAAACAGATACACCAGCACAAATGCCAGATCAAAGCGCCCAGCCAGCAGATTCGTCGGATTCTCAATCTCGTCATTGGCCAGAATCGCCTGCTTCGAGCGCAGATTCAGCTTAAAGTAATACGGATACAAATCACTCTGACCAATCGCCAGCGTAGCCAGCGGAGCAGGCGGCATCGCCAGATACGGCGCAGCGCTGGTCCCTACTATGGCCCCAGCACTGCGCGGATCCTGAAAGCCCTTCGGCTCCATCCGCCCCTCTTCCATGGCTACCAGATCACTCTTCAACTTCCCCATCCGCTCGCTCTGCTCGGCCTCAGCCGCCGCCAGCGTCTGCCGCTGAAACGCCACCCACGCACTGCCGTTGTAAAGGCTATAACCCACCAGCGTCGCCATCAAGAGCACAACCGCAATCAGTGTCCTGTCCGCCTTCAGCAACCGCCATTCCTGTTTCGCTATCGTGGCAATCATTCTGCGCGCAACCTCTGTGTAGCTGCCCAGCCTGCCGTCAAGCTCGCAAGCAAGGCCCAGAACCCAAGCAGCCCCAAGCTCCAGCTCTGCTGGCTCAACACCACAGCCACATCGGGGGAGCTGTATTCAAATGCAGGCACCGAAGCCCACAGCTTCTCATCCCCCATATGTGGCGCCTCAGTCTTGGGCGCGGTCGTGATATCTGCATTCATCACATCGATAAACAAGCGCCGGTACTTCTCTGCCGCAACCGAAAAATCCCGAAACTGCGCAAAGTCCGTCCCGCTCAATCCCATCGATACAGACCGGATTGCCATCAGCGGAGCCACTAGCCCACCCTGCTGCTGCAAGCGGTTCTGCGCCTCAAACGTATCCCACAACTCGCCATACTGTTTGTCGTAAATTTCATTGCCATGATCTTCGCCAGCCTTCAGCGAAATCCCGGCGTAATTGATCGGCAGATCTTCGATCTTCTCTACCTATCCGATGCGAAAAAGCAAAGCTCGAAGGCGTCCGGTAGACCGTCCGCGACAAATCGCTAAACAATCTCGGTGCCGCAAGGCCGTTGAAGATCCAAAACCCCAACAGGCAAACCAGCGCCAACCGCGCAGACTTCGCCAGCGCCGATACCGTCAGAGAGATTCCGATGAAAGCCACAAAGTACAGTAGGTAGCTCAGCGTCATCCAGCCCAGTCGCGGCAAGTTCGCCGCAAACGACCCCGTATCGCTCGCCAGCACCAGCGCCGCTGATCCCACAATCGCCGCCGGCACCAGCAGGATCCCCAGCCCGCCTGCAATCCCCAGCGCCTTACCCAAAGCCAGCGTCGATCGCGGCACACCCATCGACAGCAAGAGCCGCAGCGTGCCCTGCTCGCGCTCCCCGGCAAATGCCGAAAAGCTCATCAAAATCACCAGTAGCGGAATCAGCAACTGCAACACGCTCGAAGCCGTAAGATCCCCAAACCGCGCCAGCGTATTGGCATCCCGCGCCGGCTTGTACTTAAACTCATTCTGCTTATGCGCCTCACGCCACACGGCCACGCCCGTATAGTGATCCGCCCCACGGTCTACCAGCGACAGCGGCGTCTTTGGCTTAAACGCATACACTCCGTAATGCGCCGCCGAGTGCGGTGTCTTCTTCCCCTGCGTCAGCCATTGGTCGCGAGTCTCCGCCCGCGCCTGCTCGTGCTGCCGGTTGATGCTGACATACTGCTGCCAGCCAATCCCAAGCGACACACACAGCAGCGTCATCACAATCGCCGCCGCAATCTGAAAGCGCCCATCCTGGCGCATCTCCAGCATTTCCTTCTTGGCAATATGCAGAATCATGATGCTCTCCTAGTCGTGCATGTGCTCGAGATAAATCCGCTCGAGATCGGCGTGCCCAAACTCATCCGTATTCAAAACCTGCTTTAGCGTCCCCTGGCGCATGATCCCCACTCGCGACCCGTCCTCCTTGGCCCGGAACAAATCATGAGTCGCCATCAGAATCGCCGTCCCATTCCCCGCCAGCTTCCGGATCAATTGCGAAAACTCATTCGAAGCCTTCGGGTCCAGCCCCGACGTGGGCTCATCGAGCAATAGCGCCTTTGCCTGCTTGGCCATCGCAATCGCAATCACAATCTTCTGCCGCATTCCCTTGGAATAGGTCGACACCCGCCGCTCTTCAGCCCCCGCCGGAAGATCCACTTCCTTCAAATAAGCCAGC
>JAPKYY010000789.1 GCA_026394095.1 Acidobacteriota bacterium
ACGAGGGAGGCGCGGAGGCGGCGGGTGAGAGTGTTTTCGACTTCGGCGAAGGATAGGCCGGTGGCGTGGAGGTTTTGAGGGTCGGAGTCGGAGGCGAGGAAGTAGCCTTCGCCACGTTCTGCGACTACGCCGTGACCGGCAAAGAAGACGTAGACGACATCATCGGGAGTTGCGGATTCGACGAGCCAGGTGTGGAGGGCGGCGCGGATGGCTGGCAGAGTTGCAGCCTGGTTGGTGAGGAGACGGACGTGGCTGGCGGGAAGGGCGCCGCCGGTACTCGAACGGAGGAAGGCGGCAAAGTCTTCGGCATCGCGATGGGCGTAGTTGAGTTGCGCGGCTGGGGGCAGGTGTTGGTGTTGGGAGACGCCGATGACGAGGGCCCAGCGGGTGCCTTTGTCTTTGAAGAGATTTGTGGGGACTTGTTTTTCAATCTGGAGGTCGCGGGCTTGTTGGGCGAGGAGGGAGGAGCCAAGGGCAAGGAGAGTAAAGAAGGTGCGCATGGCGAGTCTTCATCATAATAGGGGGATGCAACGTATTGCACTCTTTCTATTGATGACGGCTGGCCTTGAAGCGGCGAGCCCTTTTGCGGGACGGTGGAATTTCAACCTGACCACGCCGGGAGGGAATCGGGCGAGCTGGCTCGGGATCAGCGAGAAGGGCGGGAGCCTTGAGGTTTGGTATCAGCCGACGGGTGGGAATGTGTATCGCCTCGAGGATGTCAAAGCCGAGGGAAAGAAGCTGGTGCTGACGCTGAGCAAGGCGACAGACAAGGGGCCGAAAACCGTGTGGGAACTGGAGGCGGCGGGCAAGAAGCTGACGGGGACTTCGAAGCGTGGGGAAGTGTCGCAGGCGATTGAGGGGACGCTTGCGCCGGAGTTGAAGAGGAAAGCACCGTTTGAAGACTTCAAGTTGCATTTTGAGGTGAATTATCCGGATCACGCCAATAGCGGTTTTTATCTGCGTGGTCGGTATGAGATCCAACTTGAGAGTGAGCCACTGACGTCGAACCCACCGGAGCGGCGGATTGGGTCTGTTTACGGACGGATTGCGCCCAAGGGGGATTTACCTCGTAAGAACGATGTTTGGGATACCTTCGATATCACGCTGGTGGGACGGACGCTGACGGTGGTTCGTAATGGGGTGACGACGATTGATGCTCAGGAGATTGAGGGCATTACAGGCGGGGCACTGGATGCGAATGAAGGTGAGCCGGGGCCGTTCTATATCCAGGGGGATCACACGGGCGGGCTGAAGTTTCGCAACGTTATTGTTTCTGTGCCGAAGAAGTAGAGAGGCGCGCGATCAGCCAGCGGCCTGAGGCGGCGCGGACCCAATTGAAAGTGTATTGGCCAGTTAACTGGACGGTGTTGCCCTGAGGTGTTTTGAGCTGTTGCTGGTAGAGGATGGATTGTACGGCGGTGTCGCCGGTGATAACGGGCTTTGAGGGGTCGAGGGCAAACTCGACTACCTTGAGGCCCGTTGTTGTTGTGGTGAGGTGTTGCTGGATGGCTTTGGTGCCGCGAATGTTGGGCTCTAGGACGCCATCGTCGGTGAAGAGCGAGGCGATGCCGAAGTGGTTGGCAGAGCGGACGTAGCTTGAGTAGAGGTCGAGCTGTTTTTCGATCTGCTTTGCGTCGTCGGGCTTACTGCAAGCCGTGAGGACCAAAGCGACCACCAGAAGTAATTTGGACACTAGGCGTACTTGTGCCGGATGGCGGTGAAGTTGGCCTGGCCGTATTCGCCGAGGTTGACTGTGCCGCTGAGTTTGCCTGAGTCGACGGTTGCGGTGAAGTCAAAGCTCAAGCGGGAGCCAATGGTGGCGATGTTGCTGCGGAAGCGGAGTTGGTTGCCGGAGATGGTGCCGGTGAGGTTGCCGCCGTCGAATTCTCCGCGATGAGTACCGAGGAGTTTGTTGCCATCTTGTTCGAGAACCAGAGTATGGACGGCAGAGCCGCGGCCGAAGTCGAGGTGGAGATCCCACTGGCCGGCTACCGAGGTGGATGGGGGTAACT
>JAPKYY010000671.1 GCA_026394095.1 Acidobacteriota bacterium
ATGGTCGAGATCGGCTACTTCGCAACGCGAACCAAGCTCACCATCCGCCAAGTGCTCGAAAAATTGAAAGAGGCCGGCATGGATTCCCTGCCCGGCGGTGGCGCCGAAATCTTTGCCGAACCCGTCCGCCGCATCATCTGCGACCACAAGATCGACGGCAACGTCTGGATCGAAACCGCCCGCGAAGCCCACAACCTCGGCCTCCACTCCAACTGCACGATGCTCTACGGCCACATCGAATCAGAAGAAGACCGCGTCGATCACCTCGTCCGCCTGCGCACCCTCCAGGACGACACAAAAGGCTTCCAGACCTTCATCCCGCTTGCCTTCCACCCGGCCAACACCCCGCTCCACCATGTCCCGGTAACCAGCGGCTTCGATGACATCAAGAACATTGCCATCTCCCGCTTGATGCTCGACAACATCCCGCACATCAAGGCCTACTGGATCATGATGACTCCACGCATGGCCCAGCTCGCCCAGCGCTTCGGCTCTGACGATCTCGACGGCACAGTTGTCGAAGAAAAGATCTACCACGATGCTGGCGCTACCACCAGCCAGAGCCTCCGCCGCGAAGAACTCGTCCGGTTAATTCGCGAAGCCGGCCGGGAACCGGTTGAGCGCGACACCTTGTATCGCCGCGTCGAGCGCAGCCCCCAACCCGATACCGCGTTCACGATTCTGGTCTAAGAAGCGAGCCGCCCCGCTGGCCCCCATATAGCGCTCGAGCAACCGTTTATCGGTGCGCGCCAGATCCACTACGATCAACCCATCGAGGCAATTGCCAAACTTCGGGTCGACGTTAAAGGCCAGCAACTGTCCGCCCATCTTGAGGTACTGCCGCAGCAACACCGGGATCGACTTCCCATCCGCCTCAAGATCCGCAATCAGATCCCCCAGCTCGTCAAGATCGCAAGCAGCCGGCTTCAGCGAATCCCATGCCGGCCGTAACGGTCGCCGCGCATTCACCAAACTCGATAACTCAAGATTCCCATTCTGCTGGCTCAAAACACTGGCCATCAACTCCCGCGATGCCCTGGCATAATCGGCGCTCACACTCACCGGGCCAAACAACACATGCGCCGGAGCATGCTCCAGCACAAAGCTGCCAATGCCCTTCCATAGCATCAACAACGGCTGATAGCTCTTCTGATAAACGGGATGAATAAAGCTGCGTCCCAGTTCAATCGAAGGCCCCATCCGCCGCAGGAACTCAGAGTCAAAATCAAACAGCGTATGTGTATAGAGCCCCTTCACACCACTGCGCTTCACCAGTTCATCGACAAGCCCCAGCCGGTAAGCCCCGGCAATCTCCTGCTTCTCGCGATTCCAAAGATAGAGGTGGTGGTAAGTCTCGTCAAAGCGATCGAGATCGAGTGACTTGCCCGTCCACTCGCCCACCTGCCGGAAGCTCTCTTCCCGCAATCGCCCGATCTCCCGCAGCGTCGCCGGAATCTCAGATCCCCGCGCAGAAAACACCTGAAACTCTGCAGTCTCAACCAGCGGCTTGCGACGCATCTCAAGCAACAGCGCCTGCCTCGGCATTGAGGCCGCAATCGGCTTGCCACCAGTCACACGCTTCACCCGCTGCCTGTCCCGCTTGCGCAAAAGATAGGTCCGCCACCGCAAGTGCTCAACAAGCTTTTCATCTGATTCAAGGCGGGCAATCCGCCCCGCGCCAATCACCGCCCCACAACGTAGCTCAATCCGGCTCTTCTCTTTGTTCAAAAGCTCATGCGGCAGCAGAGCCGTGCGCAATCGCGGATGCACCAGCCCGGCCAATTGAAACAGCACGCTATTGCGGCCATCAACAAACATAGGCAGTGCTGCAGCTTTCGACTTCCGCAACAGCCGGGCAATCGATTCACTCCAGGCGGGGTCTGCCACCTGCCAGCGCGGAAATTGAAATTGCAACTGCGACACCTCACCAGCCGGAAACACCAGCAGCATCCCGCCTTGCAAGAGCCATTCCAGCGCCTCGCGCATCCCCTTGGCATTGGCCCTTCTAGCC
>JAPKYY010000196.1 GCA_026394095.1 Acidobacteriota bacterium
AGCACGAGAGGCTTTGACTCGCATCAGGAATGACTTGGTGCTGCCTCCCTGCCCTTCAAAGTGCACGATTCTGGCTGTGGGAACACAAAATATCTTGCGGCCAGCTCGCCGCAGCCGACAGCACAACTCGGCATCGACCCAGTAGAGATGGAAGTCTTCATCCATGCCGCCGAGCTGAAGTGCTTCTTCTGTTCTCAACAAGAGCGCGGCCGAGGAGAGGATTTCGACCTCAAAGGGTTCGTCGCCGTTCTGATGCCAGCCGACCAGATAACGGCGCGACCAGGGATTGCCCGGCCAAACGCGCGTTAGCCACGAGCGTCTGCCGAAGATTCCATTGGCCAGTGTAGGCATTCGCCGGGCGCAGCCCTGGTCTGACCCGTCTGGATTCAGGATCAGGCCGCTGGCTGCGCCTACGTCGGGTCTTGAATCCATGAAGCTTACCAGCGTCTCGATGGCTCCTGGTTCCACGATGGTGTCGTTGTTGAGAAAAAGGACGTAGCGGCCCTTGCACTGTTGCAAGCCCAAATTATTGGCCCTGACGTAGCCGATGTTTTCGCCGGGTTCGATCAAGGTCAGTGAGGGGAGTTTCTTAAGAGCCATTGCCACGCTGCCATCAGTGGACCCGTTGTCTACCAGAACGATTTGGATAGCAGGCTCATTGGCGAGACTGTCCAGGCAGTTGCGCAACATCTCTCGTGCGTTCCAGTTGACAATAACTACGCTCAAGGACGGGCACTGCCCGGGTACGATCATGCGGGTGGAATTTCCTTTTGAAAACAGACCTGAGCCTGATGCTACTCCAACACAGGAGAAAGATCAATCGAGATTTAGTTGTCCAGAATTGACGCCTGGCTGGTTTGTAAGCTGGCCCAGAACGGAGTTAGGCGGGGCGGCTAGACTTGGCCATAGCAATGAATCGCTACAATAGGGAATCTCATGCGCATCGCTCTCGCGCAAATCAATACCACCGTTGGCGACTTCGACGCGAACCGCAAGAAGATCGTTGACTTCGCACGCCGTGCCGCTGAAAGCGCAGCACAGGTTGTGCTTTTCCCTGAACTGTGTCTGACCGGGTATCCTCCGCGCGATCTGGTGGAAAAGCCTTCTTTTCTCGCCCGGGCTGAGGCTGAAGTGCTGCGGATTGCCGCAGAGACGGCAGATCTGCCGATTCACATCATTGTTGGTTCGGTTGCACCTTCTCATCAAACGGTTGGCAAGAAGGTGTTGAATTCTGCAGTAGTGCTTCACCGGGGGCAGGAAAAGTTTCGGCAGACCAAGATGCTGCTGCCTACCTATGACGTCTTTGATGAGGGCCGGTATTTCTACTCTGCACAATCGCAATCGCTGCTGTTGATCGAGGGCGTTCCTGTTGCGCTAACCGTTTGCGAGGATACCTGGAACCAGAAACAGATCTTTGCCGAGCGGCTGTATGAACGGGACCCGATTTCGGAGTTGAAGGCGCAGGGAGCGCAGTTGCTGCTGAGTATCAATGCCAGCCCCTATGAACAGGGCAAGCGGGCCTTGCGGCGGGAGTTGTTTGAGACCATTGCCCAAGAACATGGCTTGCCTTGCGTTTATGTGAATTCGATAGGCGGAAATGATCACCTGGTTTTTGATGGATCGAGCTTTGCCATGGATGCCCGGGGACAGGTGATTGCCGAGGGGCCGAGTTTTGCCGAGAGTCTGATTTTCTGTGATGTTGCTACTGGCGAAGGTGACCGGAAAGCGACGCATGCGGATGAGAATGAAGCCGTCTATGAGGCGCTGGTGCTTGGGACGCGGGATTATGTGACCAAGTGTGGATTCCGGAAAGTGCTGATCGGGTTATCCGGGGGGATTGATTCCTCAATTGTGGCTTGCGT
>JAPKYY010000763.1 GCA_026394095.1 Acidobacteriota bacterium
ATCGCAAGCAGAATCATCGGCACCTTCGGGTGCGCTTTCTGCAATGCCAATACTCGCGAAGCATCGCTCGGCTTCTTGGCCGTCGTCACAACCTTGTAGGCATCTGCCGGCACCTTCATCATCCGTCGCAAGACAGGCTCAAGCGGCGGTGTGCCTTCGTAGTTATGCCAGCTCACAATCAGGTGGGCTTTGGCCCGCATGTGCTCGAGGCGGGCAATCGTTTTCTCGGCAGTCTCAATCTCGACATCGATCGCATGAGCTCCGGCGTCAATGGCCGCATCGAGGATCTTCATCTGATCATCAATCACGCCGTTGTATTTGCCGTGGTTCTGATGCCGGCGGCAAGTTACCAACAATGACACGTCAGGATGCTTTTCAAGAAAGGCAGTCACTGCCTTAAGGCCAGCCTCAGGCCGGTTCAGATAGTCGAGCCGAAACTCAAGAAATCGCTCGCCTGCTGCGACTTCTTTATCTGCCTGCTCAAGCAGTTTCTCGACTGTAGGTAAACCCAAAGCGATGCAAACTTTGGGCAATGCCGCGCGCGTAGACATAAGTTAGGAAACGTCCCCTAGCTTAACACCGCATCGGAGGGCTTCTCTGCCTCCTTCAATGCTTCGAGGTGAAGCTTCCACGCGTCGAGCAAAGGCCCGGGATGCCTTACTCCAAATCGCGCTACTCCCATCTCCTTCAGTGCCAGCACCTCATCGAGACTCCTGCCGTCCACCATTAGTTTCAAACTTACATATGGCGCGCACTTGGCAATGATCTTTTCTACCTGCTCAGCACGGTATTCACTGGCGCTCAGCATCGTAACCCCACTCCGCTTGGCCATCTTGCAGAGGATCAGCAAACGCTCCTCATCGAGGACGCTAGCGTCCACACTGGCCGTAAGAGTCGCCCCGCCTTCTTCACAAGTCTTGAGCAACTGCATCAGCTCAATCTCGACATACTGAAACTGCCGGCTCATCAGTTTTGGCAGACACACCTTCGCTTCTACATCCACTGCACCGCGCCGCAACATGTCGCGTACTTCAAACTGCTTCACTGCTGTCGTTGCATCCCCAGGGGCTGCACTGGTCCGGCTTGCCAAACGCACCGGTGCCACCACCCACTCCTTGGCCAGATCGAGATCGCAAGGCCGCACCACCACGCTTCTCACCTCGTAGGCCTGCCCCCTCATGCAACCCTCATGCACCTGTTCTTCTGTCATCAACGGGCTCGACAAATGATAGTCCACCAACACGGCCAGATCGCGATAATCCATCCTATTAGTTATATAAGGAAAATATGCGCCGCCTTCTTGCCCTTACAATCCTCGCTCTCACAACACTCGCCGCAAAGAAATCCATCACCCACGAATCGATGTGGCTTATTCCGAGAGTTGGCGCGCCCAGCCCCTCGCCAGAGGGCAAATGGGTTGTTTTCTCTGTAATTCAGCCTGCCTACGACCCCAAGGATCAATCCTCAGACTTGTGGCTGGTTGCCGGCGATGGCAGCACACCTCCGCGGCAACTCACCCATTCAAAGACTTCTGAAG
>JAPKYY010000585.1 GCA_026394095.1 Acidobacteriota bacterium
AAAGGTCGCATCCGTGCTCTGGTTGGCACTATCGTTCACACGAACGGTGAAAGTGTAGGTTCCAGGAGTATTCGCGTTGCCCGAAAGGATGCCCGATGGACTGAAGGTCAAGCTGGGCGGCAGATTGCCTGAAATCTGCGAGAAGGTGTAGGGAGGCGTGCCGCCGCTGGCGGAAATGCTCTGGCTATAGGCTTGCCCCGCTGTGCCAGCAGGCAGCGTGGTGGTTGTAATCACTGGCGCGGCAGCCGCGATCACGATAGTGTAGGTCGCCTGCGTGACGAGGTTTTGACTGTCTGTGGCTCGCACGGAGAAGGTGAATGTCCCGGTGGCTTGAGGCGTGCCGGAGAGCACGCCGCCAAGGGAGAGCGTCAACCCAGTGGGAAGGAAACCGGAGTTGATGGTCGAGATCACCTCAATGCGGATGGGAAGGACGCCACCAGCCGTTTGAATCGTCTGCAGGTAGGGCTGATTGACGCGGCCACCGGGAAGAGTGGTTGTCGTAATTTGCAGGCTGCTGGCCAGGACGTTGAGCGAGAAGCTCTGGAAGGCAACTGCATTCGAAGCATCCTGTACGCGGACCGTAAATGCATAGATCCCCGGGACAGTAGCCGTGCCAGCGAGAACGCCTGCTTGCGAGAGAACAATCCCGGTGGGCAGGTTTCCACTGGAAACACTGAATACGTATGGAGTGGTTCCACCCGAAACAACCAGCGCTGTGTTGTAGTTCTGCCCGATCGCGGCACTGGGGATATTGTTCGAGGAGAAGAGCAAGGTCGATTGCCCGACGGCGAGGTTCAGATTCACTTGCGCAGTGGCTGAAGTGGCATCAGTAACTCGGAAGGTAAGTGCAGCAAAGGAAGTCGCAGTAGGAGTTCCGAAGAGCAAGCCACCCGAGGTCAGACTTAAGCCATTAGGCAGGCTGCCATTGAGAATCGAGAAGACATAAGGAGCAGCCCCGCCACTAACCTGAAGCTGAACAGAATACTGCTGGCCGATGAAGGCTTGCGGCAAGGTGGATGTGATGAAACTGAGGAAGGTTGAACCAACAATAAAGTTGAAGGTCTTCTGGGATGTGAATCCTGAAGTATCGGTAACACGAATCACCACTTCGAAACCTCCACCGGTTGAGGGCAACCCGGACAGAACGCCTTGAGTGCTTAAGGTCACACCGACGGGCAAGGTACCGGAAACAACATTCCAGGTGTACGGGGCCTGTCCACCGGTTGCCGCTAGTTGCGTGGTGAAGAATTGGCCGAGTTGACCATTCGGGATGGCATTTGTGGTGATCGCAAGGCCAGAGCTGTTGACGTTAATCGAGAGGCTCTCCTGGGTTGCCGAACCGAATCCATCGACCACTCGGATGATGAAGGTGTAGTTTCCGCCTAAAGTAGGTGTGCCGGAAATAGCACCGGTGCTCAGAAGGCTAAGGCCTGGAGGCAATTGTCCACCAATGATAGAGAGCACATAGGGTAGAACGCCACCCGAGACATTGACCGATGCATTGTAGAGCTGATTGATTTGCGCTCCTGGCAACGATGTCGTTGTGATGGTCAGGTTCCCTGTACCACTTACCTGGATGCTGAAATTCGCCGTAGCTGTGCTGCTCTGGGCATCTGTGACTCTAACGGTAAAGCTGAAGTTTCCATTCACATTGGGCGTACCTGAAATCACGCCAGTGCTGGAAAGATTGAGTCCGCTAGGCAGAGCTCCGCCATTGAGCGTAAACGAGTAGGGTGCTACACCGTTGGCTACAGCGATGGGGGTCGAGTAAAGTGCGCCCACCGTGGCCGCTGGAAGGCTGGTTGTGGTGATCGAGATGGCCGAACTGCTTACCACCAGCGTGAGGTTGAAGAGCGAAGTCGCACTTGTGTTGTCGCGAACCTGAACGGCGAAGTTAAAGCTACCACTCACTGTTGGAGTACCAGAGAAGACACCGGCCTGGCTGAAGTTGATTCCAGCGGGGAGCCCGCCACTGATGATGCTAAAGGTATAGGGGCCCGTGCCACCGGTAGCAGTGAGTGTTGCCGAGTAGCTCTGGTTCAGCGGAGCTGCAGGGAGTACCGAATTGCTCAAGCCGATGCCGGAGGAATTGACGCTCAGCGTAAAGTTCGCCTCTGAGCTCAGGCTGGCGCTATCGAGCGCTCGAATCGTAAAGGCGTAGTTGCCGCCGACGGTGGGCGTACCGCTGATAACGCCGTTGAAGTTGAGGTTGAGCCCGGGAGGAAGTTGACCCGAAGCAACGAAAAAGACGTACGGAGTGGATCCGCCTTCAGCCGTAAGATTGCCAGAGTAAGGCTGCCCAAGCTGGGCG
>JAPKYY010000901.1 GCA_026394095.1 Acidobacteriota bacterium
CCCAGGGTGCCCGCATCTTCCTCTTTGATGAGCCCACCCGGGGCATCGACGTCGGTGCCAAGACTGAAGTTTTTGAAGTCATGGACGGCCTCGCCCGCGACGGTGCAGCCATCCTTATGGTCTCCAGCGAACTCACCGAGCTGATCCAGGTCGCAGACCGGATCCTCGTCATGCGTCAAGGCAAACTCTCGGGCGAACTCCCTGGCCGCACCACGCAAGAAGAAATCATGGCGCTTGCCGCCTTTGAAGAAGAGACTCAATCATGATCCAACGCCTGTTGCCCTTTGCAACTCTCATCGTTCTATTCGTCATCCTGTTGTTCGATCAAAATTTCCGCAGCGAAACGAACCTCTTCAGCGTTATCCGTCAAACTGCCGTGATCAACATCATGGCCCTCGGCATGACGATGGTAATCATCACTGCCGGTATTGATCTAAGCGTCGGCTCGATCCTCGCTATGGGCGGCCTGCTCGGTACGATGGCCATGGCTCAGGGCCAGCCAATCCTCGTCGGCGTCCTCGTTGGCATCCTTACCGGAGCCCTCTGCGGCTTCATCAACGGCTACCTCACCACCCGCCTCAAGATCAACGCCTTCATCGTCACCCTCGGCACACTTGGCATCATCCGCGGCCTTACGCTAGTGATTTCAAATGGACTCCCGGTGCACCAGATCCCACCCGGCTTCAGCTTCCTCGGTGAAGGCATCATCCTCGGGGTCCCCTTCGTTCTTTGGGTCCTCCTGATTTGCGCCTTGCTGGTGCACTTCCTGCTCGAACACACCAAGCTCGGCCGCTACAGTTTCGCTATCGGCAGCAACCCCGACGCCGCCTTCTACGCCGGCATCCCAGTGGCCTTTCATCTCACTTGCGTCTACGCCATTTGCGGCGCCCTCACGGGCCTCGCGGGCATGATCGAAGCCAGCCGCCTGATGACCGGCCAACCCACTGCCGGCAACGGCTATGAGCTACAGGCAATTGCTGCTGTAGTCATCGGCGGAGGCAGCTTGCGCGGGGGCGAAGGCAGCGTTGTCGGCACACTTGTCGGTGCCTTCATCATGGGCCTTCTCTCTAACGGAAGCGACCTCAAAGGCATCTCACCCTACTGGCAGCAAGTCATCATCGGTGCCATCATCATTCTCGCCGTCAGCTTCGACGAACTCCGAAAACGCCGCGTCGTCTAGTTCTCCCGGGCCTTGATCGCCCCCGCATGGAAGGCGGCCCGATCCGGCTTCCCGGCCTGTTGCCATGCGCGGATCAGCAGATAGTGAATCGCCGAATCTGCAACACTTCCGCCAGCCAGACTAAGCGCAGTTTCCCCTTCAGCCGCAGCCTGCGCTGCCTCGCCCTTCTTCAATAAAATTCGTGCCAGCTCAAAATGCGCGTCCCGCAATTTGGGCGACAATTGCAGTGCCTGGCGGATCCAGCGCTCGCTCTCCTCCAACCGGCCCAGCAAGAAGAGCAACCGCGCACCAGGCAGCAGCGTATCGGCCTGTTGCTGGCCACTCAATCGTTCCAGCCGAATCGCCTCTTCATATAGAGCAAGTGCATCTGCAGGCTTGCCCACGCTCTCGATCGTCAAGCCAAGATACAAAGCAACACGAGCGTCTCTGGGGGCGAGCTCGCGCGCCTTCTGGAATCGAGTCGATGCCTCTCGCATTTCGTTGTTCATGTAGGCCACCATTCCGTACAGAAATTGGGCATAGGGCGCTTTCGGGTCAATCGCCAGTGCCTGCTCAAGACACAGCCGTGCGACATCTAATCGGTTCGCCGCCATCGCCAGCTTTGCCTTCAAGGTAAGCGCCGGCACAAGTCTGGCATCGAGTCGCAACGCCTCATCTACTGCCACCAGCGCTTCAGGAAACTTCTGCGCTACAAAGAGTTCGTTCGCTTTTTCATAACTCGGCTGCCCTGGCGACACAGCAGAAAGCAAGAACAGAATCAAAACCCTCATGGCTTCACATCTTCTGCAATCTCAACGATGCGATCTGCCGCCACACCAGAAAGCTTCTGCACATGGCCACCGGGCCACCGAATTTCGATTGAATCCACGCGGCTGGCCCCAAGCCCAAACCTCACCACAGCCTCGCTCGAACTGGCATATCCAACAGCGGTAGTCGCGTGATTGTACAAGTCCCGGCCATCCGCCAAATGCACACGAACCGCGGCCCCGAGCCCCTGCCGGTTTGATCTTACGCCCCGCAATCGAATGCCCAGCCAATGCCCCCTGTCCGCTCCAACGTTATGAAAGAGCTTCGCAGGCCCATTCACCGCACTCACTACAACATCTACCCGCCCGTCATTGTCAAAGTCTGCGAAGGCAGCTCCACGATGCAAAGCCGCCCCTTCAAAGGCAACACCCGCATCAGCCGAAACGTCTTCCAGCCGTTTGCCCCCAACATTGCGGTAAACACGATTGGGCAACGCCGATTCCCGGCCCAGATACCGGTCCAGTTGCATCAGGTGCGCAAGTGCAAAGAACAAATCTTTCCACCCGTCGTTATCGAAATCATAGATACCAAGACTCCACCCCGTAAGCTGGCGTGTACTCATCAGCAAGCCAGTGCGCTGCGCATAATCTTCAAAGCCCAATCGCCCGCCGAGATTCCGAAAGAGTAAAAACGAATCGTTCAAGATGCCAGACACCAGCAGGTCTGGCCGGCCATCGTTATCAAGATCCCTAAAGTCGGCACCCATCCCCGCGATAGCATGTCCGTCATCACGAAGCGCCACGCCGGCCTCAAGCCCAATCTCTTCAAACTTGCCATTCCCTTGATTGCGAAAAAGCAATCCGCGTACAGAATCGTTGGCTACAAAGACATCGGTGAAGCCATCGCCATCCATATCCGCAAAGGCAACACCCATGCCCTTCCCGATCTGCCTGCCAATGCCGGCCCCCATCGAAACATCCGAGAAACTGCCGTCGCGATTGTTGTGAAAGAGCTGATTCGGAAGCCCCCGGTAAGCATTCGGGTGGCAGTAATACTGGCGTTCGGGAGTCCCGCAGCGAGGCTCCTTCGCCGCATCCCACTCCACATAGTTGGCAACAAATAGATCGAGCCAGCCATCGTTGTCGTAGTCAAACCAGCCCGCAGAGACAGCCCATCGCGCCTCGGCCTTTGGCATCTCGATCGCCGCAAAACGCCCCTTCCCAAGATTGCGATAAAGCGCATTGCCCTTGACTCCGGCAACGAAGAGATCGGTGAAGCCATCGTTGTCGAAATCACCCGCAGCCACCGCCATCGAGTAGCCCTCACCGGCCAGCCCGGCTTCAGTAGTGACATCGGTAAAGGTTAGATCGCAGTTATTGCGAAAGAGCCGGTTTGAAAACTTCGCCCCCGTCTTGCGCAGGCTCGGTATCTCCGCACCATTGGTGAAAAAAATATCAGCACAGCCGTCATTGTTGTAGTCAAACGCGGCCACTCCGCCCAGAGTGAGTTCGATTTGATGAAAACCGCCAGCCTCGCCATTCTGCAATTGGAAACGCAGGCCAGCCTTGGCCGCGATCTCTTCAAAGCGGATCGGGGGGGCTTCAACAGAACAAAGAACTGCCGTCGAAGCCAGCACAAGTAGGAGGATGCGCAACACGTTTCTCCAATCCTACCGAAACCATCGGCCGGCCTAGAACGTGATGCGGCCGACAATCTGCCCGGTGCGAGGTGTCGGCAGTGATGAGTTCACACTGTTGGAAGCAATGCCAAGGTAATTCAGGAATCCGAATCCACCAGTCAGCAATCCGTTTGCAGAGCGCGTCGGAGCTAAAGCCGGGCTGCCCGTACTGGGGTTGGCAATCGACAGGTTTTGATTCAGCAGATTGAAGAACTCGGCACGAACGCTGAACGAAACCCTTTCGCGAACCTGAAATTCCTTGCCAAGCCCCCCGGAGATGATGGGCCGGCGTTGCCCGCGGAAGTCATTGTAATAAGCAATATTGCTTCCAGCTACACCCGGCGCTTGATCCTGCCACGCCGCTGGATTGAGGATCGTCTCCTGCGTCGGGTCGATGCATCCGCAATTGGGATTCTTAAGGAAAAGCGGGGCATCTTTCACCCGCACCTGCCTGGTATAACCGGTGGAGAGAAAGCCGCCAATTCCATTATTGGAGCCAGGCGATTGCAGCAGGCTGCCGCTCTGCCAGGTGCTGATCGTTCCTACTTTCCAGCCACTGAGCAGTGCCTTCGCTACTCGATTCTGCTTGACGAATCCGTAAGCCGGAACCGTATAGTTGACGCTCAAACTGGTTACGTGCGGCAGGTAATTTGGAGAGAGTCCTTTAAAGCTGCCTCGATCGTAAATGTTGCCGGCATTGGTTGCATTATCGAGCGTCTTTGAATAAGCGTAGGCGAGAGTCGCAGTCAGGCCATAGGAGTAACGCTTGGTCGCTTTCACCTGAAGCGCGTCATACCAGGATGCACCGAGCGGCGCCCAAAGCTGACCCACACCACTGAACTGCGGGAAGGGCCGAAGGCTCTGCAGCACCGTGCCATTGGTTGGGAAATTCGCATATGGCAGCTTGAAGCCCGCAGCAACAGCAGCCGGAGAAGTAATGGTGGAATTCAATAGTGTCCGCGTCGCCGGATTGGTCAGATCACCCAGGCCATATCTGGCAAGCGTGGCCGGAGACACCGCGTTGTAGTTGATCAGCGAGCCAACGGGATATTGTCCGTTGCCACCGCCACCCGCATTCTGCCAGACGGTACGGTTGCCCAGATACGAGGCCTCAACCACGATGTCCTTTCCGAGATCGCGCTGTATCGACAGGTTCCATTGATTCACCCGCGATGGCCTCCCGCCGTTGCGATCAACCACAGCAGGCGCAGCTTGAACCGCAGCACCGGGAATCACGTTCAACCCGGCATCGTAGGCAGCGCCATAGAGCAGCCCTTGATCGAGTACAAGCGGCTTAGAAATCGTTCCCGCAGCAAGCCCGTTCCCAGGTGCTGGAATGTTCACTACGTTAAAGCCCATGCTGGCCGTTGAGGGCGCCACGGTCGTCGGAGACAACGGCCCATAGACCAATCCCCAACCGCCACGCAGTACAGTCTTGGCATTCAACTGATACGCCGCCCCGATGCGCGGTGCAAAGGCGAGTTTGTAGGCAGGAAGCAATTGGCAATCGCAACGCCCGGGCCCCTTTCCGGCATAGATTACTGCTCCAGGAAGTCCGTTCGCATTCGGATTCGGCGTCGTTGGGCTAAAGGTGGATTGACGGTCCCACAATTCGCCGAGCGGCCCCTGGTAATCCCAACGAATACCGTAATCCAGTGTCAACTTACGCGTAAGCTTCCAGGTGTCCTGGGCAAACAATGCCAGTGATTTCCTGCGGTTCTGTGGCGTTGATGCATTTCCAGCCGAGGCGTTGTCGTATAGCCCCAACAGGAAACTGGCCCAGGCAGAACCAGTACCGGTCCCGTTTGGCAGGGCCTGTCCATAGAGTGGCTGCGCGGTCTGGGCTCCACTGAAATTGAAAGTGGGCGTCAGATTGTTGTAAGTGAGCGGGCTTGAGGTCTCAAGCTTCCAGTCGCCGCCAAACTTTGACGTATGATTGCCATGGATCCAGCTCAGGTTCACAACACCCGTAGCCTTCTGATCAAAAAGTAGAGTGTGGTTTCCAGTACCGAAGGGCAGAGCCATTCCGCCCAGCACACTATCGCCAATCGGGCCAAGACGGGGAAAGCCGGTCCCCGGTGCTCCGGTAATGCCTAGCTTGGTTGCATCAAATTCATAGCTTATCGGCGGTACCGTGTCTGGATTCTTATAGCGAATAAAGCCTGCGCCAAGATGCAGAAGTAATGTCGGCTTGATCGTGTGGTCATAGTTCAAACGGCTTGTCATGCTGTAGATGTTCTGGATCCGCACACGCGAAAGCTGCTCGGGAAGACCATCGACACCGTTGGACTTATCCGTATTTTGCGATCCCCAATAGCCGGAGATTTTGCTCCGGTCGCTGAAGTTGTGATCGATCTTCAAGGATGGAATCTGCTGCAGCTTGAAGAAGGCCCCAGATTGCGTGAAATTGTTTACAAAGGCATCGTTACCAAGATTCGGCTTCGGCAAATAGGCGAGAATTTTCTGCACCGTTGGGTCAATCCGGCTCGACGGAATGATGTTGCCCGGAAACACGTTGAGGACACGGCGCCCGCTGCCATCCAGCGTTTGCGTGGAAGGATCGTAAATCGCGTTCTGGATGATCGACCGTCCGGCAAAGTCGTTTCCCAAATTGCGGTTTGCAGTAACAGCGAGATTGTTGCTCAAATCACCTCGCAGATACGCACTGTTCGGTACTGTAGACGTCCCTGCGTAGAGGCTTTCGCGATCCCGGTATTTCTCCATATTGAAAAAGAAGAAAGTCTTGTTCTTGCCGTTATAGATTTTCGGTATGTAGACAGGCCCGCCGATCGATCCGCCGTAATCGGCAAGGTGCTTCACCACTTTGATGTGCTTGCCCTGGCCATCGTTGGTGAAGGGAATGCCAGCGTTCATGAACGTGTTCTCGACGTATGTATAAGCGCTCCCGTGCAACTGATTGGTGCCGCTTTTGGAGGTGAAGTTGTAAACACCGCCATTGCCAACTCGCCCAAACTCGGCCGAAAAATTCGATGTCTGCAAAGTAAACTGCTCGATGGCCTCAACCGATGGCTGCAGCTCATCAGAAACCTGAGTTTGCCGTGCACTGTCCGATTCCTGGCCCTCAAACATGATCTTGAAGTTATTCGAGCCGCCGTTGATCGAAATGTTGTTCCAGCCGTTGAACGTTGCCCCGGGCGTCATCTGTGCAAACGAAAGTGGATTGCGTATCGCCCCGGCGCCAATACCAAAATTGATCGGCAGTTCGGAAATTTGCTTGCCCGTGATGGTTGTCGATTGCTCCGCACTTTCTGTTTTCAACTGCGAAGATTCGGAAGTCACACGAATGCGTGTAGTTGCCCGTTCCTGTGGTCACCGTGTCGGTATTCGCACCAGTGTTTGCATTGGTGAGAACGATTCTCACTCCAGGGATCAGTGCCCCCGTCGAATCGGTCACCGTACCTGTAACGACGCCGCGATCGCTTTGAGCGAAAAGCATGCTCATCGTGAGGAGCAAAGCAGAAGCAAAAAAGAGTTTCATGGAAGACCTCATGGATTCGCTACCGGTGCGAAGTTGCCAGAACTCTATCAGAAACAAAACAGAAGATCTACGAAATTGTTATAGGCCTATCAATATTTATTAATAAGGTTAATTGGAGCTGACCTCAGCAAGCCGCATTCGCGCCTTCTGGGATACCGGATTCAATTCGAGATAGCGCCGCAGAAGCGCTTGTGCTTCTTTCGCAGTGCGGATCAGACTCAAATTCAACACTGCCTCTTCGAGGCCAGGGTTGGCCGCAAGCGCACGCTGCCACAGCCTCCCCGCCTCGGCAGTACGGCCTTGTTTCGCGAGGTGCGTCCCAAGGTTGACCAGCGCTGCAGTCGCGTATGGGTTCTGCTTCAACACCGATTCATAGAGCAGCGCAGCTTTTGCCGCATCCGGCTCAAGTACTGCCAGTCGAAGCTGCACCTGCCAATCTTGTGGGCTCGCCCGCAAGAGATGTTCACGCGCCCGCTGGTCACCCAGCTCAGCGTAAGCAAGCCCCAGCGAACGATCGTCGGCGGTGCCAAGAAAGGCCGTAATGGAGCTCTGCGCTGGCGCTGCTTGCGCCTTCCTCCGTAGGTGAATACTGTGATCGGTCATCACTCCGTGGCCTGCGTCGACGACTTGCTTGCGAGGCATGTGGCAACCCGCACAGCGCTCGGTCTTGTTATGCGCCTTTTCATGACACCCAAGACAGGCTTGCTGAGAACGGTCGGCACCAGTATGGGGTTCATGACAGGTCCCGCACCAGAGCACATCCCCTGACGCCATCTTGCACTCGCTCGCCGCCAATTTTTCCACGTGGCTGGTGACTTTCAGATCGCGCCTTCCGATTGCGGAAACAAAGTACGATGCGTAGTCAGACAGCAATTCGCCGGGCTTGTAATCCGAAATCTTGCGGCCCGCCTTCTCGATCCTCGCCTCTCCCGTCAAATGGCACTGGCTGCACACCGCATCCCGACGCGCCGGTTCAAGCTTGGCCGGGTTTACCATCTTTGCAGCAGCCGGATCCTTTACATGCTCGCTGCCCGGCCCGTGGCACCGCTCACATGACACACCGTTTTCGAGAAACGGTGGTTCCCCGAAACGGTTCTGCGTACCCAGCACCGGCCGAACTCGACTGCTATGGCACTGCAGGCAGGATGGTTCAATTGCCCGCGTCAGATGGATCGTTGCCTCCTTCTCATAACCCGGTGAGGCATCCCACTTCTGCTTCTGCTCATACCAGGTAACGGGCAATTCAAACAGATGGCCTTCATGTGAACGCACATAGCTCCGCCCTGCGGCATTTGAACCAATAAAGTAATCCATCGCTGCAGAGCCACCGTCGAAGAACAAACGGTTGTTGGCGATCTTGTACCGATGCCCCGCCGCATTGAATTCGGCAGGAGGCACTGACTCCACCCGTCCGCTGGATTTTGCCATCGCTGTCTGAGCATAGGCATCATAGATCCCAACATGGCAGGACCTGCACATTTGACTCCCGATAAACACGGCCGCAACAGACAGAAGCATAGGCTAGGTTGGTCCCGATTCTAGCACTGGTAGCAACTCTTGTTAGGCGATAATTAAGAGAGGAGATTTCGGATGATTATTGGCCAATCAACGATCACTGATCAGGAGCGCGAGACTCGTCTCGAAGCAATTGCGCAGTCTGCCGCAAGCAATCGCCTCGAAGGACTTGAGTCCAGCGCTGAAGCCAAAGAGATCTTTGCCCGCTTCGCTGCTGGCGAACTCACGCTCGAAGAAATGGGATTAGAAATCGAATCATTGAATGAACGAAAATTCGGACCCTTGTCTTTACCCAGGGACTAGTGTTCTAAAGAATCGCTGCAACATCCAAGACTGGCAAGTTTTGGACGTTTACGAAGCAGACTCAACGCAACGACGATTGATTGAGTTAGCAGTCAAGCCAGATCGCGGCAACTTTGACTCCGCCCACCTCCAGTCAATCCACCGATACATCTTTCAGGACGTCTACGATTGGGCAGGACAGTTCCGAACCGTCAACATATCCAAGGGCGGCAACCTCTTCGGCTCAGCACAGTTCATTGAAATGGCTCTCGGCGGCATCCTCGAGAAACTCCCGCAAGAAAACTTCCTCCAGAGCCTCGACCGCGAATCCTTCACCAGCCGCTGTGGCTGGTACTTCGGTGAGATCAACGCCATCCATCCCTTTCGTGAAGGTAACGGCCGCACGCAACGCGAATTCTTGCGGCAACTCGCAGCCCAGGCTGGATATTCACTCGATTGGCGGCACGTCGATCGAGACACCATGACCGCCGCTTCCCGGCTGAGTTTCTCAAGCGGCGACAACCATAGCATGATCGAAATCATCCGTGCCTGCACTCGCTAGCCCGGTTGCGCGATCCTATAGAAGATGCAGCTAGCCCAGTGGATCGACCACACTCTCTTACGCCCCGACGCGACAGAAGCCGAAATCGCCCAGTTATGCGAAGAGGCAATGCAGTACAAATTTTTCAGTGTTTGCGTAAAC
>JAPKYY010000697.1 GCA_026394095.1 Acidobacteriota bacterium
CGTCCACGGCTGCTCCTTCGGCGGCTATCACGCCACCAACTTTGCGCTCAGGCATCCAGACGCCGTAACCAAGTGCGTCTCCCTCTCAGGTGCCTTCGACAACCGCAGTTTCCTCAAGGGCTACTTCGACGATCTCGCCTACTTCCACAACCCCGTCGACTACATCCCGAGCAACGACGATGCCTGGTATCACGGCCACTATCATGGTGACTGGTTCATGATTCTTGCTGCCTCCAATCACGACATCTGTCTCGGCGACAACTACCGAATGGCCGAACTCCTCGGCCGCAAACACATCCCCCATCGGCTCGACGTCTGGAACAACAACATGCCACACGACTGGCCTCTCTGGCGCCTCATGGCCCGGGCCTACTTCGCCTAATTAAGGAACCGAACCACAATGAGAAAAATCGCAGTTGTCTACGGAATGGAGACCAGCTTCCCACCCGCGCTGGTCGATTACATCAACGGCATGAAGGTCCCCGGTGTCAGCGCCGAGCACCTCCAGATCGGCGGCATCAAGATGGCCGAACCGAGTGGCTACAAAGTGATCGTGGATCGCATCAGCCACGACATTCCCTTCTACCGCGCCTATCTCAAGAACGCCGTCCTTGGCGGCACCCACGTCATCAACAACCCCTTCTGGTGGAGCGCTGACGACAAGTTCTTCAACTACGCCCTTGCCTCCAAAATCGGCATCGCGATCCCCAAGACGGTCATCCTCCCGCACCACAGCCACCCGCCGGGCACCACTGCGCAATCCATGCGCAACCTCATCTTCCCGCTCAACTGGCAGGAGATCTTCGACTACGTCGGTTTCCCCGCTTTTCTCAAACCCTTCGACGGCGGCGGCTGGCGTGACGTCTACAAGGTGGATTCGCCCGAAGAACTCTTCGAGGCTTACAACAAGACCCACACCCTCTGCATGACGCTGCAGGCGGCAGTCAACTTCACCGAATACTATCGCTGCTACGTCGTTGGGCAAGAGAAAGTCCACATCATGCAGTACGACCCGCGCGCTCCACATGCGGATCGTTACGTCCGGAACCCCGAACCCCTTAAGCCCGAAATGCTGGCTCGCCTCACCAAAGATTGCCTCACCATCTGCAAGGCACTTGGCTACGACCTCAACACCGTAGAATTTGCGGTTGAAGACGGCATCCCTTACGCCATCGATTTCATGAACCCGGCACCCGACGCAGGCATTGAATCTGTAGGCCAGGAGAACTTCGACTGGATCGTCGAACACGTTGCCAAACTTGCTGTCAAAAAGGCGCTCAGCGACGACAAGCCCCAAACCGAATACCGCTGGGCCAAATTCCTCAACGGCGAATAATCACATGAAGAAGCTCCTCTTGATCCCCATCGCCGCCCTGCTCCTTGTAGGCTTCCAGCAGGCTACCAAAACCACTTACGCCGACCCACTGCTCAACGGCTTTTCAAAGTCGACCGTCGCATCAGTAGCAGACGCCGTCGACCAGATCACCGGCAAGCGTGGCTACATGTCCCACGACATGCGCCCCCGCGTGGGCCAGAGCTTCGTCGGCCGCGCCACTACCGCACTCCTCAAACCCGCAACACCAGAACAAGCCACGGCCGCTCTATCGGCCAGAGATAGTGTCGCAATGATCGACGCAGCAAAGCCCGGCGAAGTCGGCATCATCGTAATCGCAGAGTCTCTCGACCTCGCAGGCATGGGCGGTCTCATGGCCACCGCAGCCAAAGCCCGCGGCATGGCCGGCATCATCCTCGACGGCGGCGTTCGCGACCTCGCAGAAATCCGCAGCCTCGGCCTCCCTGTCTTCGCTCGATCGGTCAGCCCCGGCTCAAGCGTCGGCCGCTGGGCCAGTGTCGCCAAAGACATCGAAGTGGATTGTGCCGGCATCAAGGTCAGGCCCGGCGACATCATCGTAGCCGGCGAAGACGGCGTCGTCGTTGTCCCCAAAGAGCAGGAAGCCGCCATCCTCAAACGCTCGCAGGAAATCGATGATCGTGAGACCAAAATGGTCCCCTTCATCAAACAGTTCAAGAGCCTTGGTGAGACCGTCAAAAAGTTCAATCGAATCTAATTGCGCTTGGCTCGAAGTTGGAATTGAATATTGCTGGTAATCAGGTTGATGTATCCACCGCTCGCAAGTTGCCGGTGTTCAA
>JAPKYY010000782.1 GCA_026394095.1 Acidobacteriota bacterium
TGCACAACGCCAAGGGCCTCGAATTCCCCGTTGTCTTCGTCGCCGGCATGGAAGAAGGCCTTTTTCCTCACTCCCGCGCGCTTCAGGACGACAACCAGATGGAAGAAGAGCGCCGCCTCTGCTACGTCGGCATGACTCGTGCACGCCAGCAACTCTTTCTAACCTGGGCTCGCATGCGTCGCAAATACGGCGGCGGCATGCCTGAGCCAGCCCTCACCTCTCGCTTCATCCGCGAAGTTCCCGAGCCCTACACCGAGCGCCTTTCCAGGCTCAGCGTCATCCCGCAAATGGATCTCACCGCCGAGCAGTGGGAAGCCCGCGAAACCGTCAAAAAGTACAGCTACTCTTCCCGCCCAAGTTCCGCTGCCGACAACATCAACCAGTTCTTCGGGGGAGGGAACTCGGCCGCCACTGCCAAGCCCGTCATTCGGCCGATCGTGCAACCACCCCCGCGTCCACCCGTCGGCCCGCCACCCGCGCCGCCTCCACCACCAAAGCCATCCACGGGTTCGCTCTTTGAAGACACCCCGCCCTGGGAAACCAAGCCAGCTGCAGCAGCAAAGCCAGTGGTCTCACCGAAGTCGACGGTCCCCCCAAGGTCAACCGTACCGCCCCAGCGCGACATAATTCCGCCAGCACCCCCACGTCTGGCCTCATCGGCCGCCACATTCCGTCCAGCCGCCCAGCAACTCAAAAAGGCCTCCGGCCTCCGCGCCGGTTCAAACGTCATGCATCCCAAATACGGGAAGGGAACTGTAGTCCGCCGCGAAGGCGACGGCGACGACGCCAGGCTCATCATTTCCTTCTCCGGTTACGGCCTCAAAAAGCTAGTCGAAAAATTCGCCGGCATCAAACAACTCGACTAGTACCCCGTTTTCTTCCCCATAATTTCGTGATACCTTTCAGGAATTATGAAGTTTGCCGTCTTGTGTCTACTTACTTTCATCGGTTGTGCAGAAGCAAGCAGCATCCTCAATACCCCGGCCATCGATGCCTCCGCATTCAGAGTTACTCAGTTTGCGACCGGCCTCCCCCTGCCCAACAGCGTGATCAAGGCTAAAGACGGCTCGATCCTTGCACTTACTTCTGATGGCTTCTTTGGCAATACCAGAGTGGTTCGCCTCCAGGACTCAAACTTCGATGGTGTCGCCGATGGTCCAGCCCAGACTCTCTATACCGGTGCCGGTACAGGGGTCGGTACTCAAATTCGTCAGGCCGACAAGCTTGTGTATATAGGCGAATTTGGTTCCAGCTCAATTACTGCCCTTTCCCCAGGCGCTTCGGCCTCAGATCCACTTACATCTCTGGGCTCGCTCCAATTCCAATACCCAGCCGGCCATGCTCACCCTACTGCGGGCATTGCTGTCCGCCAAACTCCAGGTTCCCCAGGTTCAGTTGATCTGGTCTTTAACATTGGCTCGCAGTTTAACAACCAACTCTCCACCGATAAGGTAACTGTTTCCGGCTTTGGCTTGGCGCCCACCGCCCTCGATGGCGACTCACTCTACATGGTCACCATAAATGAATCAGGCGCAAGCCCAATAGCCTCTAACCTCCGCCAGATCGCAACAGGAATACGCAATGTCTATGGCATGGCTTTTCACCCTGTTTCGGGGGATCTCTATTTCGCGGACAATGCAATCGACGAAGACAACCCCACAAACTTCACCCAACCACTCCAGGCCGATGAACTCAACCGCATTCCTTCCGCCGACCTCGGCGTAAACATTCTCCGCTTCGGTTATCCCAACTGTTACGACGCCTACAGAACCTATCTGCCCGTTGGTGGCCCGGCTTGCACCGGAGTCACCGATAGCCTCATCAATTTCCAGCCCGTCCCGAATACCCTCTCTGGTTTCCGCTCAGAAGGGCCAACCGAAATCGCCTTCTCCCCATCGCTCTTTCCCAATCTATACAGGAACGGGATTTTTGTAGGCTTCAGCGGTGGCACCGGTCCAAACGGAACCAACGACCAAAACCCCCTCGTTTTCGTCAACTCGGCTTTCGACTCGCTCACCCACTTCATCGAGAGCGGAACCATAGGAAACATTCTGGGCGTCTACGCAACCGACGATTCCCTCTTCATCTCCGATTGGGGTGGAACAAACATCTACCAAATCACCGCCATCAATCCTGTACCTGAGCCCTCCACTTTTGGTCTCATCGCTATCGCTCTGGCCTTGGGCTTCCGATTTTCGGCAAGGCGGTAGTCTGGCAACTCCCGCCAGGCTAAACTCGCTTTTCTCCCCCACCTGCGCTATCCTAAAAGTTTGGAATTTCTACCCCGATGAACACGACACACGTAAAAGACAAAGACGAACGAAAAAAACTGAAGCGCGCCGCCCGCAAAGCTGCCCCTGAATACAAGGGCCGCGTAAAGGGTCAGGACCGCGGCTCCCTCAAGCGCACCACCAAACTCACCAGAACCCTTGGCCTCTGGAGTCTTGTCGCAATGGGCATAGGTGCCGTAATCGGCTCTGGCATCTTCACCCTCACCGGTACCGCAGCCGCCGGTGTCACCATGCAGTACCCCAGCGTTCTCCACGCCCCGGTCCTCGATCTGCTTCGCTTCGGCCCCGACGCCATCTCCACCATCGGTCGTCCCGGTGCTGGCCCCGGCGTAGTCCTCTCCTTCCTCCTTGTAGCCTTCGCCTGCGGTTTCGCCGCCCTCTGCTACGCCGAACTCAGCTCGATGATCCCAATCGCCGGCTCCACCTACACCTACGCCTACGCCACCCTCGGCGAAATCTTCGCCTGGATCCTCGGCTGGGATCTCATCCTCGAATACGCTGTCTCCAACATGAGCGTCGCCGTCGGATTCTCCGGCTATTTCAACGACGTCCTCGAAAATCTCTTCGGCTACCGGCTTCCGCCAGAATGGTCCGGCCCCGCTTTCAAAGGCGGTGGCGTCACCGGCGCTTACTTCAACATCCCGGCGCTGCTGATCATGATCCTTCTCACCTGGCTTCTCATCAAAGGCGTCAAAGAATCCGCGCGCGCCACCAACATCATGGTCATCATCAAGACCGTCGCCATCCTCGCCTTCGTCTTTGGTGCCGCCTCGGCCATCAACCCAGCCAACTGGACGCCCTTCACACCCAACGGCATGTCCGGCGTCATCTCCGGCGCAGCCATCGTCTTCTTCGCCTACATCGGCTTCGACTCGGTCTCCACCGCCGCCGAAGAATGCAAGAACCCCAAGCGCGATCTCCCCTGGGGCATCATGATCACCCTCGGTGTCTGCACCCTCCTCTACGGCGCAGTCTCGCTCGTCCTCACCGGCATCGTCTCCTACACCACCCTCAACAATGACGAACCCGTCGCCCGCGCCCTCAAAGAAATCGGCTACAACAAGCTGCGCATCTTTGTCAGCGTCGGTGCCCTAATCGGCATGTGGAGCTCTCTCCTCGTCTTCCAATACGGCCAGGCCCGCATCTGGTTTGCCATGTCGCGAGACAGGCTCCTGCCCGAAATCTTCTCGCGTGTTCACCCCAAACACCGCACACCCCACATCTCCACCTGGGTCGCTGGCTTTGTCGTTGGCATCCCCGCCGGCCTCTGGGATATCGCCACCTTTGCCGAACTCGCCAACATCGGCACCCTCGCCGCTTTCGCCAGCGTCTCTGCCGGTGTCATCATCCTCCGCAAACGCCAGCCAGAGCGGCCACGCGGCTTCCGCGTCCCCTTCGTCCCATTCGTGCCTTACGTATCGATCGCCTTCTGCCTCATCCTGATGCTTGGCCTTCCGCTCCAAACCTGGCTCACCTTCTTCATCTGGCTGATCATCGGCCTGGCCATTTATTTTGGCTATTCAAAATCACGCAGCCCACTCGCACAAGAGGCAAACTAAGATCATGCAACGCCGCACTTTCCTGTCCACCCTGGCCGCCGCCCCGCTTGCCGCCGCCCTCCCTGACAAAATCGGCATCGGCTACAACACCTACTGCCTGCGCGGTC
>JAPKYY010000538.1 GCA_026394095.1 Acidobacteriota bacterium
ACTGCCGCTGCCCGCCTCGGCTATGCCAATCACGAAGCCATCGCTGCAGCCAAAGCCGGTGTGATGGGCCTTGCACTCTCAGCCGCAGCCACCTATGCCGCCAGAAATATCCGCGTCAATTGTGTCGCCCCTGGCCTTGTAGACACCCCCCTCGCTTCTAGGATCACGGGCAACGAAGCAGCACTCAAGGCCTCCACCGCAATGCACGCCCTCAACAGAATCGGCAAGCCCGAAGACATCGCCTCGATGATCGACTTCCTCCTCGACCCCTCAAACGCCTGGATTACCGGGCAGGTCTTCGGAGTCGACGGGGGCTTGGGGACAATACGCGCCAAGTAGCGACCCCAGAGTTACCCGGCCAACAGCTTTCGCCGACCGCAGCAAACGCAAAAACACTTGCGCAGTCAGAAAGGCATCACCTCCAGCGGTGTGCCTGTCGTGCATTTTTACGCCAAACATCTCACAGAGCGAATCAAGCGTAAAGCCTTCAGGGATAGCTCGCCCCGCAAAGGCATTCGCATCGTTGAGGTGCAGCGTAAGGTCCATCGTATCGAGCGACAGATTCTTCAAGCTCAAATCAAAGTGCTTGCCGCAAGCAAAGTCCAGTGCCTGCACATCGTGACCGATGTGGTGCCCCACAATCACACCGTCGCGGAGGTATTCGAGAAAGAGTTCGAGCGCCTCCGGCTCATTCATCCCGTCTGCCGCTTCATCTCGAGTGATCCCGTGCACAGTAACCGAAGAGTTGTTGTAGGCAATCTTGAGCATCACCTCAAAGGAGTCATCGAGCAGAATCTCACCATCGATCACTGCCAGAGCCCCAATCGTAATGATGCGGTCACGCCGCGGGTCAAAACCGGTGGTTTCGGTATCGAGTACGACAAAGCGTACAGCTTCGACAGGAGTGGATTCATCCCACGTGGATGCAAAACTCTTCAGATAAGCATCAATACTCATACAAACCGGTTCACCGTAAATTGCATCACCCGGTGTACGGAAGTGAAGGCAGTCTTGAGCAACATCTGATCCAGCTTGCCGAGCTTGGCGGGATGAATCCTCCTGCCGCCCGAGACGGTACGGTGATAGAGCCCAATGCGGAAGGCATCTGCAGCTTCCATAAGTATGTCCGCGGCCTCAGGATAATCGAGAACTGCACGGGTAAGCCGTTCGAGCGTCCCGGCTTTCTCCATTTGGCCAGAACTCAAGGCAAAGACGCGCGCCGCATCGGCAATCGGCTGCAGCACAACGGTCTCGATATCGAAGCTATCGTGTCGCACTCCATCGAGTTCCACCACCATGCCTTCAGAAAGGGTAAGCGGGGGCAGGTTCATGAGTGTATCGTTCGCCATCAGCGAGATCGCCATAGGCTCAGCAGCAATTTCAGCGCAGAATCGGGAAATCAGTTGATTGCAGATCAGCCGGTCACCATGAAGAGGAACGAGGTCAAAGAACTCCCGCCGCTCAAACACGTGATTCCGAACCGGATCCTGAATCGTTTCGCTATAAAGCCTCTGCCATTCCGACATCGGCATTGCAGGGTGAGTGCCTGCTGGCCATTCAATCCCCACGCCGCTAAGCCCGCTCTCGTGAAAATAGTGGGAAGTCATTCCGGCAACAGAAACAAAATAAAAACTCTCGAGAGGGCTGAAGTCAGCACCCGAGTCATCGTAGATCACAGCGATAGTGGGGAACTTGGGGCTGGGAATATCGGCGCGAGCCGACGCACCAAACATCATCCAGCAGTAAGGGACGGTTGGTGCAGCAATACCGGATTCTACAGCCTCCAACTCAGCCAGACGAATGCAGGCATCTGCGGCGGCACGAATCACGTACCCGCCAATAAGGCAGCATTCATCAAGATCGTTGGCCGAGGCCAGCGCATCCATCACAAAGCGGCGGGCGAGCAACAGCAAAGGGGCGATCTCTTCAGGCGACAAGGCCTCCTGCAACTTGCGAATCAATCCCGGCACATCATGATTACAGAAAAGAGATAGCTCGCGAGCGCTGAGGATGCTTGCATCATCAATCCGCAGGGCATCTACGTTTTTCTCAAGCATGGCCCGGATAGCCGACCGGGTTGAGTAGACACCCTCCAGTTGAGGCAATTCCTGACTAAAGTAATTCTGCCGCCCATGGCGGGCGCGTAAGAATGAAATCGGCGGCGGCTCGGAATCGAGCCACGAGCGTCGCTCGAAGCCAGGTCCACCAGCCATCGAGAAGCGGGCCGAAAGATATCTCTCCACTTCTGGATACCGGGCCACCATGGCTTCCATCTCGGCAGCACCGACTCCGTAGAGAATGACATCACTCAGCGTTCTGGCAGAGTATTGGAAAGAGCCATCACCAACAAAGCGGTCGAGCCCCAGCAGGTCCCCTTCCCCCAGAACATCGTGCAAGCGCTCGGTGCCATCCCGTTCATCCAAAACTTCAACGCGACCCTGCTGGATCACCCAGACCAGAGGAATCTTGCCTTCACCCTGGCGGAAAAGATATTCCTCAGACTGGTGAAATTTCACCTTGCCGCTACCGGCAAGCTCAAGCAGGTCGCTATCGGCGATGGAATCAAAAGGGGCATGTTGCCGCAAGAAATCTGCGACACGCTGACGAATGACAGAGGTTTTCATGTTTGACCGGGTGCTGCAGAAACACAGGTCCAGATAGGGCGTCGAACGGGGGCGGCCACCAACGGGCTAGTCTGATCAGGATACAACAAGCTGGGCGGTGGCACTATTCGCTTTCCGCCGCCTGTGGCTTGCTATAGATTCACGAATCAATGTCGCCAATGCTAATGTGATTGAATTTGAGCTTAGGTGCAGATTCACATCATGACCAGAAGATCATTACTCCAATTCGCTCCAGCCCTGCTTGGCGCAGCCCCATCCAGAACAAGAGTTGAAATCCGCAAAGACCAATTCTTCATCAACGGCCAACCCACCTACAAGGGCCGCTCCTTTAAAGGTCATAAGATCGAAGGCCTGCTCATGAACTCCCGCATGGTGCAGGGCATTTTCGATGATAAGAATCCGGCCACGGTCTCGAAGTGGGCTTACCCGGACACAAAGAAATGGGATGCCGAGCGCAACGTAAGAGAGTTCCTGGCAGCCATGCCCTTATGGCGTAAACACGGCCTGCTCTCGTTTACGATCAACCTACAGGGGGGCAGCCCCGAAGGTTATTCCAAAACCCAGCCCTGGTTCACCTCCGGTATCGCCCCCGATGGCTCGCTGCTGCCGGACTTCATGGCCCGCCTCAAGCGCATCCTCGACCGAGCCGACCAGCTCGGCATGGTCCCAATCGTTGGCTACTTCTACTTCGGTCAGGATCAGGTGCTCAAGGACGAAGCCGCCGTCCGCAATGCCGTCGTCAATGCCACCAACTGGATTCTTGATCAGGGCTATCGCAACATTCTCGTCGAAGTCGACAATGAAACCAACGTCAAGGCCTACGATCATGAGATCCTCAAGCCCGCGCGTGTCCACGAATTGATCGAACTCGTCAAAGGAATGAACCGGAACGGACGCCGCCTTCTCACCGGCACCTCTTATGGCGGCAACGGTATTCCAGAATCAAACGTGGTCAAGACTTCCGACTTCCTGTTGATCCACGGCAACGGCGTCAAAGACCCCAAACGCATTGCTGAAATGGTCCGCCTCACCAGGGCTGTCGCTGGCTACAAGCCCATGCCGATTCTTTTCAATGAAGATGATCACTTCGACTTCGACAAGCCAGAGAACAACATGATGTCGGCGATCTCCGAGTACGCCTCCTGGGGCTACTTCGACCCAGGAGCAAGCGATTACGCCGATGGCTACCAGTGCCCACCCGTCAACTGGGGCATCAACTCAGAGCGCAAGAAGGCCTTCTTCAACTTGTTGCGTCAGGTGACGGGGAGCTAGCCGGAAACCACACCGTTTCGGGCGTGCACTCATCCGGGTGCAGCACCCCAATGGTGCTCCGCGCCCGGTCTGCCTTCAGACATTCGAGACAAAAGATATCGGCCCGCGGGTTCTCAAACTGATAGCGCTCGGGTTCGTAAGCTTCCTTGTAAAAAATATTGTCGGTAAGGGCAAATACCCGCTTTAGCTGCTCCAGGTCAATGCGGCATTTGGCTCGTACAATCGGGCGATAGATGTTCTCGGCCTGATACTTTACCTCGATCCCAGCCATCCGCATCGCCTTCTCGATCGGCGACAGGTGGGCGCAGCTTACCGTCATGTTTAGGTCCAGCGGATAGGCAATCTCCGCCTCACTGAGTTGCCTCGGCACATAGGGGGTGCGAGGAATCGATTGCGGGAAAGTCCGGACAATCGGCCAAAAACGAATTCCGGTGAGCGCACTAAAAATGCCGAACGAGATTACGACAATCGCAATCGCAGCCAATAGCCCAAACGTGGAGTCATCCATGTTCAGGCCACGGTCGTGCACCCAGAAGCCGAAACCCAGCACAACAATAAAGGCGACCGGCACAGCCGCCATTGCAATCAGGGTCTTCTTCAAGCTATTTGGCGAAGATCTGCGACATGTCGGCAAAGGCTTTGAACTCAAGCGCGTTCCCCGACGGGTCTAGAAAGAACATCGTTGCCTGCTCTCCTACCTGGCCCTGAAAACGGATGTACGGTTCGATAATGAACTTTACTCCCGCAGCCTTCAGCCGGTCGGCGAGAGCATGCCACTGGCTCATCTCAAGGATCACTCCAAAATGCGGAACCGGCACAGCGTGCGCGTCTACTGCGTTGTGATGCAAATTCGGCTCATAGCCAGGCTTCAGATGAGCCACCACCTGATGACCAAAGAGGTCGTAATCGATCCACTCATCAGAAGAGCGCCCCTCCGGGCATCCCATCAACCCGCCATAAAAATCCCGCGCCGCCGCAAGATCATGAACCGGAAACGCAATATGAAAAGGAGTCACTTGAGCCATGTTCCCGATTGTAAACACTTCTTGCTTTCAAGAGAGGAAAGTCTAGAAGAGAATCTTAATTCCCAACTGGATATTGCGCTCATTGTACTTGCTGGTCACCCGGCCAAAATCTCCCGAACGCGGTGTTGTGTTCGGATTGCTGAGCAAGGGATGATTCAGAAAGTTGAACGACTCGCCGCGGAATTGAGCGCCAATCCGCTCTGTAATCCGGAAGTTCTTGAACAAGGCGATATCCCAGTTCTGAAAGCCCGGCCCTCGCAAAATGTTGAGTCCGGCATTACCGAAAGTCCCGGCTCGAGGCAGGCTGAAGGCCGCCGTATTGAACCAGGGCTGGCCCACGCCGGTGCTGCCGCTCAAGCTTGTGGAACCGGCTACATTCCAAGGTTGTGATGCACTCCCCGTACCCACCCCAGCGGTGTCGGTTGCATCTACCACCGACAGCGGCGCACCGCTGCGGAAGTAAGTAACACCGGATACCTGCCAGTTGCCGAGCACATTGCCCATCATGCTCTTGCTATTGCGCAGGAAGGGCAACTGATAGATGTAGTTGATCGACAAGACATGCGGCCGGTCGTTGCCAGAAGGCGCTCTCTGGAACTGATAGGCGTCGTAAGGAGTGCTCACATTGTCGATGTTCTTTGAGAAGGTGTAGGCGAGCCCAAACCCGAGACCATTGCGGAAGCGGCGATCGAGGCTCAACTGTGCCGAGTTGTAAGAAGACCGCCCACTTTGCTCGCTGTAGTTGATGATGGCGATCCCATAGAACGGCCTTAGCGCGTTCACATTGATTCCAGGGTTGGCCTGCACCGTTCCTGCCCGCAATTGATTTAGATTGCGAACCCGGTAAAGATCCACTGCAGTCTTTCCCACATACGCTGCATCCATCACAAAGCCAAAGGGCAACTCGCGCTGCAGAGAGAAGCTGTACTGATATGCGGTCGGGTAATTGTATTCGAGCGCCAAAGCGCCCAGCGTGAATGGAAACTGCGAGCCACCGCGACCGCCAGGGGCATCCACCAAGCCGTTTACTACATCCACGCGATCTTGATTCGGCGCATTGCGAAACAGCGAGCCGTTATTCAGAAAATCCCTCGCCTTGAAGCTTCCGCCCCCTGCCCGAAGCACCGTCTTCGGCTGTATGCGCCATGCCACACCGACCCGGGGCGCAAAGTTCGCAAAGTAGCTATTTACAAAGCCCTCAGGCACTCCGCGAAAGAGCCGCTGTACATTGGGTACCAACGCCCCAAGTGCCCGGCCTTTAGCCGAATCCGGATAGCTGCTCCCGCCCTGCACGATACCGTTATACGGATCGCCGCCGATGATGGCACCTGTTCTCGGATCGAGGATGGCTCGATCCTTCTCGGTGAAGTAGCGTGGATCGAAATTGGAAATGTCATTCCACTTTGCTTTCCAGGGCGCAAAGTACGAATAGCGAAGACCGAGTTCAATCGTGAGATTTGGCCTTAGCTTCCAGGTGTCCTGAACAAATGCCTCCACTGCATTGCTGCGAACATGCGTGTCGGCTGCGGTACCAATCTCAAAGTAGGTATCAAAATTGCCCAGCGCGGTATTGCCAATCGCAGCACCGGAAGTTGCCGGATTGCCGGTATCGCGAAACGTGAACCAACCGTTCTGGTTGAAAGCAATCTGGTCTGCATTAATCTGTGTGTCCCGGCCCAGAAAGAGGCCAGCCTTCAGGGTGTGGCCGGAGTTCAGAATCCATGTGAAATTGTCTGAAATGGAAACCATCGGGCCAGAACTGCTGCCGGGCTTGGATGATCCATCGAGCGTCGTAAAGCCCGTAATATCAATCGTTGGAATACGATTCTC
>JAPKYY010000825.1 GCA_026394095.1 Acidobacteriota bacterium
ACCGCTACACGCTCAGTGCGGGCGGCCTCACCATCGAATCCACCGTACCCGCAGAATGGCTCAGCGGAGGCGTCGCCCTCGTCTGCCATTCTGGCGACACCCCCACCCGCCTGCCACGCATGATCGAACCCGCCCAGGCCAATACCGGCAAGCCCAGCCAGACCCGCGGCGGCGATATGCGTTTCTGGTTCTCCGATTGGAAGCTCGAAGGCCCTGGCGTTGCCGCCCGGCCCGAGCGCGCCTGGGGGCCCATCCTCTTTGCCCAATACACCGTGCATGCGGGCACCCTGAAGATGAGCGTCCAGCTGGCTCCGCTTGAAGGCGACGAAGGCCCTGCTACCCTCCAACTCGGTAGCGCTGCACCTGTCTCTGGCCAGGTCGACACATACTCGAGCCTCGCTTCGTTTCGCGTCCAAAACTATAAAGCCACTCGCGACACTCCCTACACCGTCCGCTTCGCCGGGCAAACCTTCACTGGCTCAATCCGTAAAGACCCCAAGTCCCAAAACGAGATCCGCGTCGGTGCCCTCACCTGCCAGGGCGATTTCGGCTTCCCCCACGCCACCATCGCCCGCTCTATGCAATCGCTCAATCCGGACCTCCTCTTCTTCACCGGCGATCAACTCTATGAGGCCAATGGCGGCTATGCCATCCAGCGCGCCCCCGCCGACGCCGCCCGTCTCGATTACCTCCGCAAGTGGTACATGTTCGGCTGGGCTTGGGGCGATCTCACTCGCAGCACTCCCTGCATCTGCCTGCCCGACGATCATGATGTTTACCATGGCAACCTCTGGGGGGCAGCCGGCCGCCGCGCCGAGTACCCCACCTCCACCGCCGAACCCCAGTTCTACCAGGCCGATGGTCAGGATTCTGGCGGTTACACCATGCCCGCAGGCTGGGTCAACATGGTTCAGAAAACCCAATCGAGCCACCTGCCCGATTGCCCCGACACCCGTCCTGTCGATCAGAACATCAGCGTCCATTTCGGCGAACTCCGTTGGGGCGGAATCAGTTTTGCCATCCTCGAAGACCGCAAATGGAAGTCTGCCCCCAAGAGCCTCCTCCCGGAAGCCAAAATCCGCAACGGATGGCCGCAGAACCCCAATTGGGTCTCAGCCAAACAAGGCGACGTCGCCGGTGCCCACTTGCTGGGTGAACGTCAGGAAGAATTCCTCGCCACCTGGGCCGATTCCTGGCCTGAAGATGTCGTCATGAAGGCCGCCGTATCCGCGACAATCTTCTGCAACCTCGCCACCCTGCCCAAAGAAGCCATGAGCGACAACGTCACCTCGCGCCTCCCCGTCGAGCCCCTCGGCGGCTACGCGAAAAACGAAAAATTCACCGAAGACCATGATTCCAACGGTTGGCCACAAACCCCGCGCAACCGCGCCCTGCGCTCGCTCCGCTCCTGCCTCGCCGTCCACATTGCCGGTGACCAACATTTAGCCAGCACGGTCCAATACGGGATCGACACCCACCGCGATGGCTCCTTCGCCATCTGCACCCCAGCCATCTCGAACATCTTCCCCCGGCGCTGGTACCCGCCAATAGCAGGGGAAAACCGCAAACCAAATGAAGCCACGAACATGGGCGACTTCAAGGACGGCTTCGGCAATCACGTCACTGTGCACGCAGTCGGCAACCCTCAACAATTCGGCATCGCCCCCAAAGCGCTGAACGACCGTGCTCCTGGCTTCGGCCTGGTCATCTTCAATAAAGCCGCCCGCACAATCCACCTGGAAAACTACCCCCGCTGGGCCGACCTCAGCACTGGCAAAGGAAAACCTTTCCCCGGCTGGCCCATCCTGATCCATCAAATGGACAATGGTTTGAGCGCAACTCGCTTTGAACTACGCCTCCCCGCCGCCTTCTCAGGCTTGGTGCGAGTCACTCCCTCTGGCAGCAAGCGTCCCATCCTAAGCTGGCGCACTGCACAGGCAATCGACCGCATCCCCATTTGGTCTGCCGGCGATTACCGCGTCAGCATCGGCAACAAGGTCTTCGCCTCAATTACTGCGCAACCAAAGGGCTAAGCCGGGGCGCTTGCCGAAATCCTCCGCTCAACAGGCACCAAGCGGAATTACTTGCGGAATATCTCCCAATCTATCTTCTGAGTCATTTTTTCTCCTCGTTGAGAACTGTCCCAGATCTAACCGAAGCCGAGGTAACAAATAAATAAATGAAGTCTCTCGTCGACCATATTGAGAACTATCTCGGAACCATCGACTCTGGCTGGTCGGATTCAGCTGATGGAGACTCCATGTTTTTCCAAATCGCGAAGTGCGTGTCACGTTCAGGCGATGTCGCATACTCGACGCTTGGTCTAAGCAAGATCCCATTGCGTTCAGAAGTATCGGGTAATCAGGTTCGGCAGGAGCTGTTTATTTTGGTGCCAGTGTCGTTCGGTGACCGAAACATTCCTGCCGTACTGCAGAATGTCACGGCTGAAGCCATCGGACTCAAACGTGCGTATCTTCGTGGGGAAGTCATTGGCCCAAGAGGCAACCTTTTTGACGGATTGCCGTTCACGGCGCTTTACGTTACCATCCCGGTTTGCCTTCCCCAAGGGCTGCAGGAGTTTCGCGATGCTGAGGGTCAGGCTCTCGTGTTCGCATGGCTGGTGCCTATTACGGAGACCGAAGCTAACTTCATCGCAGCTAGGGGGTGGAAGGAATTTGAAAACCTGCTGGAGGAGCGAAACGCGGACTTGGTCAACCTCGCCAGGCCCGCTGTGGCGTGACTATTGATAAGGGTGCGGGACAAAGCGGTACGCTATAGTCTGTCAGCCACCCCAACACTGTGTTGAATCCAAATCTAACTGCTGCCCGTGCGGCTTCAAACGTGACTTCATGTCAATTGGAGTTCAAGATAACAAAGTTCTTATTCTTAACCGGACTATCGTCAAAGTTTTGGTCTTGGTCTTTATTGCTTCTGCGTATTTGCTATGGAAGGCAGGTTTTCATCCCTGGTTCGCGATTTGCTGCTCAGCTCTTGTACTAAGCCTATTGCTAATGCTCCTGCACAAATTGGATGTCTACAACCAGCCAAAAACTGGTGGTGCGGATTGGGTTGCTGACCTGTCGTTGGCGAACGCCCAGTTATTGGTCTGTCGACTCGTAAAAGACAATGTTGTTTCCGTGGTGCGGAATACAAGAATTAATCCATGTTTCCCTGACCTTCCTAGCTCTGCAAGGGCGTTCTTTGAAGAGTTTGTGGAATTTGTGCTTCCTGCTGGTGACAGACTTTCTTTTGACACAGCTTGCAACTCCCAACCACAGGAAGGATTTCTGCAGGTCGGCTCCACTTTTGATGGTGATCAAATATTGATCGATCTGAAGACGGGCCAAACCTATGAA
>JAPKYY010000549.1 GCA_026394095.1 Acidobacteriota bacterium
CCTCCAACGGCTCCATCGTCCCCAACTCCGGCGATCCCTTCAATGGACTCGCACTCGGCAGCTCCGGCTTCCCCCAGTCCGCCCTCGATCGCCTGCCGGCATCAATCACTGGCGATCCCCGCGTAAAGGCTCTCTTCCGCGGCATTCCACAAGGCGGTGCCCAGACCCCCTGGGGCACACACGCTCCCCGCATCGGCTTCGCCTACGACATCAACGGCAAGCAGAAAACCGTCGTCCGTGGCGGCTTCGGCGTCTTCTACGAACGCACCCAGGGCAACTTCATTTTCTCTGCCATCAACAACCCGCCCTTCATCCAGCAGCAAACAATCCAGAGCGCAAATATCGACAACCCCACCAGTGGCACCGCCGCCGCCTTCCCTGCCTCGATCACCAATTCACACCCCGTCGATTTCAAAGTCCCGCGCATCCTCAACTGGAGCTTTGGCGTCCAGCACAAAGTCGATAGCTCGACAACTCTCGACGTCGCCTACGTCGGCTCCAGTGCCGCCAGCCTCACTCGCGCGCTCAACATCAATCAGTTGCGCGTAGGCACCCTGCAAGCCAACCCCGGCATAAACGTCAACGCCCTCCGCCCCTACCGCGGCTACGCCGATATCCAGCAATTCGTCAATGGCGCAAACTCCATCTACAACTCCCTGCAGGTGCAGGTCCGCCGCCAGATCAAAGGCGGTGGCCAGTTGAGCACTTCCTACACCTGGTCCAACGCCATCACCGACGCCAGCGGTTACAACGAACAACCCATGGACAGCTACAACGCCAAGCGCGATCGCGGCTTCACGGCCTTCGATCGCCGCCACAACCTCCTCATCAGCTACGTCTATCCCCTGCCCTTCTGGCTCACCGGCAACGACTGGTCCTCCCTGCCAACGGCACCTTCGGCAACCTCGGCCGCAACATCATCCGCGGGCCCGGCACCAACAATTGGGATGCCTCTCTGCAGAAAAACTTCCGCTTCAGCGAAAAGTTCACCATGCAGTTCCGCAGCGAGTTCTACAACGCCCCGCACCACTTCTCCTGGCTCGGCGTTGGCACCACCCTCGGTGCCGGCAACTTCGGTCAGATCACCAGCGCTACAGATCCCCGCAGCCTCCAGTTCGGCCTGCGTATGGATTTCTAACCAAAACTGGCGATCCAGTCTGTCCCCTTCCCAAAGCCACATCCCTAAGAACGCTCACTACGGGCAACCGCCCGAAGTCCAACGGAAATGATCCTTCCCTCAGAATCTTCTGCGGCCATTGTTTTCCGATGGTCCCGCAAGTGCAACAACTGCGGACATGGCAAACCCTTTAAGGGCTTCAAAACCCCGCTCCAGCTTTCAGCTTGTGCTGGAAGTGTTGAGCGCTGATGCCTTTTTCGTTGATTGCCTACGGCCGCACTTACTTCTTGCTCGGGTATCCGCACGAGGCGACAATCCTGCTCGTCTTCGCCATAGTTGTCCTCGCGATTGCACTTTATCAGCAACGCAAAAGTGTCCGCTCTGCTCTATTACCAGTGATGAAGCCTGAAATGACAGTCCGGCAGACAGTAGCGACGATCTCGGAATGCGGAGTGATCACAGGCTGTTCGCGGTTGCCCCTGGTTGTGGTGGAATTGGTCAAGCGGAGCGCTCTACAACCTGGGAGTTCGCAATGACCAAGACAATGAAATGCTTGGTGATGCACGGCGTCGGCAAGGTCGGCGTGATCGAGAAGCCGGCCCCAGGACCGGGTCCAATTGATGCCATCATCCGCACGACGGAAGCGCTGATCTGTACTTCGGATAGGCACACTGTGGCGGGTGCGATCGGGAGTCGACACGGCCTTACGCTTGGGCATGAAGCAGTCGGCGTGATTCATGAGTTGGGGGATCTCGCAGCAGCAAGTGGGCTATTCAAGCTCGGCCAGCGTTTAGCAGTCAGCGCCATCACGCTGCGCTATGCGTGCGACAACTGCCAACGCGGCCATCCGAGTCAGTGTGGCGCTATGCTGGGCGGCTGGAGATTCGCGAACGTGAAGGACGGCAGCTTTGCCGAGTACTTTTACGTCAACAATGCGGTGGCGAATCTCGCGCTGATTCCGGACGGCCTCTCTGACGAGCAGCCTGCGCACTGCTGCGTCATGCTAAGTAAAGGTTTCGTCGCTGCGGAGTTCGCTCACATTCCGATCGGCGGCAGCGTGGCGATCTTTTTCCAAGGGCCAGTCGGTATGATGGCGACGGTCGGCGCTCGGCTGCGTGGCGCCGGGCTGGTCATCGGGGTTGAGTCCACGCCGAACCGCATCGCGCTGGCCAAGAAGTATGGCTGCGATGTGATCGTGGACTTCACAAAGGACGACCCCATCGAGGCGATCCTGAAACTCACTGGCGGCAAGGGAGTGGATTCAGCGATCGAGGCCCTCGGCTCGGCGAGCACGTTCGCGGCGTGCGTGAGTGTGACGCGTCCCGGCGGAACGATCTCCAACATCGGACACCACGCCGGCGGCGATAGCCTTCCGATCCCGCGCGAAGCGTGGGGTGTCGGCATGAGCGACAATTCAAAGCGCACGGCCCTATGCCCGGGCGGCTCGGAACGAATGAGCCGTCTGTTACGCCTGATCGAAACCAAACGCGTTGATCCTCTCGCGTTGACCACGCATAGCTTTCCATTCCACAACATCGAGAATGCATTCAAGATGATGCAAACCAAAGAGGACGGAATGATCCAACCGCTGGTTTCGTTTGCCTGGCGGTTCGATGTGAAGAAGTCTCGACCAGGAATCTGTTGTTCAGCACTAGCAGTGCCGTCGCAGCCGCGCTCGCATAGTCAATAAGTAAAGGAACGAAATGTCTCACCGAAAAGTACCTCTAGAACGCCTGAATGGTTTGTGGGATTCTGAGCGCGCGTTGACCACTCAGGAGTCTGACGAACGTCGTCGACAGTTTGGGGTAAATAACATCGTTGAATCGGCGCCTCATCCCTGGTGGGGCCTCATTAAAG
>JAPKYY010000189.1 GCA_026394095.1 Acidobacteriota bacterium
GTAACCTTTGCCCGCCCCGATTGGGCCTACGAAACGATCCAGCAACTCCAGCACTATCAAGTGGTTCAGATGTTCAGCCACGCCCTCGATCTTGGGCCCAAATATGAACCCGTCGGTGCCCTCAAGAACAGCTTCGCCTGGATGTACTACAACGAACCGAAATCCGAGCGCACGCCAAGGGCTGGTTCCATGCGCACCGCCGAAGGCTACTATGGCTACTCCAAAGGCGGCTATTGGCACCCCGGATTCGCATGGGCTGCCCGCAGGTCTGCTCTTGATGCCCTTGGCTGCCTTCTTGACTTCTGCATTGTTGGCTCAGCCGACTGGCATATGGCCGCCTCACTCATCGGCGAAGGCGAGAAGACCATCTCCCGCCAGCTCCATCCCAACTACAAACGTGAGGTTCTCGAATGGCAGGATCGGGCAACCAAACTGGTAAAGGGCAATATCGGCTATGTGGACGGACTTCTCAACCACCACTGGCATGGCCGAAAAGTAGATCGACACTACTCCGACCGCTGGAGGATTCTGGTCGACAACAAGTACAATCCCGAATCCGACCTCAAGCGCGATGCGCAAGGCCTCTACACCTTGACCGACCGTAGCCCCGGTCTGCGCGACGGCATTCGTACTTACTTCCGCTCTCGCAACGAAGATTCAATCGACCTTGTCTAGAATAAGACCAGCATGCCGAACTTTAAGGAAACCCCGCGACAACTCCGTCGCCGCGCCTTCCAACTCTTCGGCAATCTCCGCATCAGGCCCAAACTTCTCGTCCTGCACAACCTGTTTTTTCTTGTGCTGACGATCGGCGTTTACTGGAGTGTGATCCCGCTGTTCGAGCGCCGCGTTGCGAGCGCGAAACAGCGGGAATTCACTCTCCTGGCTCAGCTCTTTACCGATGATGGCGGCCTGCCTGCGCTGCAGCTCATGGGGCTCTACTCCTACAGCCAGGGCGACGAGGCTACCCTCGCCATGCCGCGAGAGGCTATCGAATACCTGAACGAAAACCCCACCCGCGTCTACATGAATCCGGCTGTCTCTGACACCATCTACAAGCGCTCCCCGCTGGCGGGTCTCTACCGTGCCATCACCATCCCCGAGCTTTATTACGACGGTCTGGTTACGAGAGCCAAATACACTCTCTTCATCGTGCTTGCAATCCTGTACCTCTCGGCGATTCTTCTGCTCGAATTTCTGGTGATGCCGGCCTATGTTTACCGTCCGATCCAGCTCTTTCTCGATGCCGATGATGCCGCGCGAATCGACGACCGCGACCACGAACTCATCGGCGAACATGAAATCCTCGAAGACGAAATTGGCAAGATCATGCTCTCGCGCAACGACACAATGCGCCGTCTGAGAAAACAGAACGAAGAACTCGAAGCCGCCCGCTCGAAGCTCCTCGAACAGGATCGTCTCGCCTCACTGGGTCTGCTTTCGGCCTCGGTGGCGCACGAACTGAACACCCCACTTGCGGTCTTGCAGGGCTACCTCGAAAAGTTCGCCGAAGAAAGTCAAAGTGCCCAAAGCACCGAACGCCTTGCACGAATGCTCAAGATGACCCAGCGGCTGAGACGAATTTCAGAATCTCTTGTCGGTTTCTCACGTGTCCGCCGCGAAGCCAACGAACCCGTTGCGCTGCGCGATCTGATCGAAGAGGCCTGGCAGATTGCGTCTATCGAAGAGAAAGCCTCTCGCGTCAATTTCTCGAACGAAGCCAAACCCGAAGATTCCGTGCTTGGCAATGCAGACCGGCTACTCCAGGTATTTCTCAATCTGATTCGTAATGCGATTCAAGCGGTACCTGAGACGGGAGGGCAAATCCGGGTGATCACCTGCCAATTGCGATCTGACGGGAAAGCTTTACTCTCAATCCGGGTAGAAGACAACGGCCCTGGAATTCCCGCAGATGTGCTTCCGGATATCTTCGATGCCTTTGTATCCACCAGACTCGACTCCAAGGGCACCGGCCTCGGACTGACTGTTTCTGAAGGTATCGTCCACCAGCATGGCGGTTCCATTTCGGCATCCAACCGCATCGGTGGCGGCGCTTCGCTCGAGGTTCGTCTGCTAGACAGCGCGGCGAACGCGAAGGTCGTCCACCCCAGCCGAACCAGGTAGGCGGCGAGGTTCTTCAAACATCAATTGGCCTTGCCGTGAAGCCACATGGGCGCACTCTTTGAGAGCCTCAATTTGTTCACGCCAGCCTTCTACTAATAAAACTTCATCTTCGATTACGGCCATCCCGGGGAAATCTCGACGTTTTCCACGCCATTCCGGCATGCGTTGTGCAGAAATCCCAAAAGACTCCAACTCCGCTGCGAAGCCTGTTGCTCCCCCATGAATCAACTGGCCATCCACCCTAATGAGGCTATCGGCCATACCCCGTACTCCCGGTGCAATCTTCTCCCACTTGGATGATCCACCCACACCTTCCACCTGCAAGTGGATTCCTCTCGGCTCGGTGACCGTCCGGAGCGATTCCCACTCCCCGACAACGCCAAATACTGGAGAAACAAAGACTTGTTTCGTGTGCACCGTCACCTGGTCGGTCACCGTTGCCGGCGTCAGACTCATTGTTTCAGCGTCCAGATCGGCGAAAACCGGTTCCATACCCTGCCACGCAATTCCAGCAAGCACCTCGGCAGGTGCCAATACCGGGACAATAACCTCGTCGTTTCTAACCATGAAGCCTAACCATTCCACCACACCACTATCGACCCAGACAATCGAAATCGTAAGGGTAAATGTCGATTTCCTTTATTTCCTTTACTTTGCAAGAAGTTATTGTGCTAATCTAGCGAATTGTCATGCGTGTCCCCGAACTCATACAGCGTAAGCGCGAAGGTGAAGAACTAGAGCAAGAAGAGCTGGCATTCCTCATCGAAGGCTACATGCGGGGTGAAATTCCCGATTACCAGATATCCGCATTCTTGATGGCCGTCTTCTTTAAAGGACTCACCGAAGCCGAAACAGACAATCTCACCGCCCTGATGATTGCTTCTGGAGAGAAACTCGATCTCTCAGACATCCCCGGTCTCAAAGTGGACAAACACTCCACTGGCGGCGTCGGCGACAAGACCAGCTTAATTGCTGCTCTGATCGCTGCCGCAGCTGG
>JAPKYY010000296.1 GCA_026394095.1 Acidobacteriota bacterium
ATTTGGCTTGATGGAACGTCTCCGCACCCGCCTTGCCGCACAATCGATCGACGGGACCATCAAGGGAGAAATCGAAGGCCCTACGCCCCTTTTCGTCGAAGGTCAGGTGCTGCTGCTCAAAACTCAAATCGAATCCTTTGCCATCGCGCTTGCCGTAACGGCATTGGTTGTCTTTGCCGGCTTCCGCTCGGTGCGGGTTGCAATCCTCGCGCTGCTCCCAAATGTTGTGCCCATCGCGCTCACCCTCGGCTTTATGGGTTGGAGCGGCATCCCCCTCAACACTGCAACAGTAACCGTTGCAGGCATCGCTCTTGGGCTGATCGTCGACGACACGATTCACTTTCTCTATCGCTACCTGAACGCACGCAAAGAAACAGACCCCGCCGCAGCCGTCGGCCGTGCCCTCTTCACCATGGGCAAAGCAGCAATTGTAAGTAGCGGCGCCGTCGCCCTCGGTTTTGCTCTCTTCGCCTTCTCCCCCTTCAAACCCACTGCCTACTTTGGCCTGCTCATCGCAATCACTGCCATCTCTGCTTCTGTTTGCGACCTCGTGTTTCTTCCGGCTCTACTCGCCCGCAGCGCAACCAATGCGCCCCTTCCTGCGTCTGATAACTTGAAATAGATGCGTCTCCCGCCCGCATCGTGTCCTGCCCAATGACCCGTCGTTCTTTACTCGCTGCCCCGCTGCTTCTGCACGCACAAGACCCCGTCTTGCGCGTAGACGTCAAACTGATCCGCATTCTCGCTAGCGTCAGAGATCAAAACGGCCAGCTCTTCGGCGGCTTAAGCAAAGAAGATTTCCAGATCTTCGACAACGGCGCCGAGCAGGAAGTTTCGATCTTCGAGCGCTCCACCACACAAGCTCTAAACGTGATCGTGATGCTCGACATCAGCGCGAGCGTCGCCAAAGATCTCAAGTACGAAACGGAATCTGCCATCCGTTTTGCCCGCTCTCTCTTCAAGGAAGGCAACCCCGACGACACCCTTGCCCTGATCACCTTCAACCACAACGTCGACATCATTGCCAGCTTCACCCGCCGCATCCAGCGCCTTGAAAATGCCGTCCGCGACATTAAGACCGGTGCTGGCACTTCTCTCTACGACGCCCTCTTCCTCGCCAGTGAAGAGCTCGAAGGCCGTGAAGGCCGCAAAGTCATCATCTGCGTCTCAGACGGCGGCGACACTGCCTCTTACAAGAAATTCAACGCCGCCAACATTGCCGTCCAGCGCGCCCAGGCCGCCGTTTATCCGATTCTAGTGACCCCCATCACCAACGATGCCGGCCGCAACACGGGAGGTGAAAACGCCCTCCAGTTGATCGCAGAACGCAGCGGCGGCCGTGTCCTCCAGCCGGCCACCTACGAGAAGCTAGGCCTGGCCTTCGACGAAATCCTCCGAGACCTCCGCACACAGTATTTTCTTGCCTACTACCCCAAGACCCAGGCCGTAAAAGGCAACCCATTCCACCGGCTCGAAGTGAAAGTCCGCCGCCCCAATTTGCGGGTCTCCGCTCGTACTGGCTACTATGAAGAGACTCTCTAGTCTCTCTCCATGGCCAAAGCCAAACCCAAAACCAAAGCGCCGATCCTCACCCTGGCTGAAGACGGCTATCTGCGTAAGCTAGCGGCAGACAAAACTCCGGTTGACGTAAAGATGCTCAACGGCAAGTCCTTCCACGGGACGGTAGAAATTTTCGATGCCGAAATCATCCGTCTCGCGCAACCAGGCTCAGCCAGCCTTCTCATCTATAAAGAAGAGATCAAGTACCTCGCCGAAGAAAAAGCCCAAGCATGAAGCATTTTGTAGAAACCGCCGCCCATATTGCCCGCGAAGCCGCCGTGATTGTCGAAAGCCTGCAACGCCAGAAGATCGGCTTTGAGCTCAAGGGCGAATCCGATCTGGTCACGATGGCCGACCGTCAAAGCGAAGTCCTCATCACCACTCGCTTGAAGGAAGCTTTCCCCACCCACGCCATCGTCGCCGAAGAAGGCAACAATACACACTCCTCTTCCGGCTATCGCTGGTATGTCGATCCGGTCGATGGCACCACCAACTTCGCTCACGGCTTCCCCGTCTACAACATCACGATGGCCCTCGAGAAAGACAACGAGATGATCGCCGGCGTCGTCTATGACCCCACTCGCGACGAAATGTTCACCGCCGAAAAGTCAGGCGGCGCTTACCTCAACGGAGAACGCCTCACCGTTTCGAAGGCCAACTCGATCGAAGACTCGCTCTACTCGACAGGCTTCCCCAGCCGTCGCCGCCACCAGAACGTCAACATCCATTTCTATTACCAACTGGCGATGATTTCTCACGGCGTCCGCCGCACCGGTTCGGCCGCGATCGACCTCGCCTACGTAGCCGCCGGCCGCCTCGACGGCTTCTGGGAATTCGGC
>JAPKYY010000373.1 GCA_026394095.1 Acidobacteriota bacterium
CGGCCGCGTCGCCGCAAACTACCCGGACATCACCGGCCAACTCTTCGAACGTCTCTTCCCCCAGGATCAAAACACCACCCGGCAAACCAGCGAACTCGATTCGCTCCTTGCTTCCCTTGGCTTTGACCCACACGCCCATGAGCGTCTTCGGGCCGACTACCTCTCCAACCGAATAGGAGTGGCCAAGAACATCCTCCCCTCCAATCTCGCGATTGAAGACGTAAAGCCTGGCGACCTAAGCAAGCCAGGCCCCGCCCACGCATCCACTGGCCGTAACGCATTGCAAGCCGGCAAAGTAGCCGTGGTCACTCTCGCCGGAGGCGTCGGTAGCCGCTGGACAAAGGGTGCCGGCACCGTCAAAGCACTCATCCCCTTCCATCGCTTCGACGGCCGCTATTTCAACTTCCTCGATGTCCACCTGGCCAAAACCCAGCTTGCCCAACAGGTCTACGGCTCAACCATTCCCCACATCGTCACCACCAGCTACCTCACCGGCACCCCCATCGAAGAACACGTGAGGAACCTCGATACCCGCTTCAAGGGTCTCGAAGTACATGTCTCTCAGGGTTGTAGCATCGGCCTTCGTCTGATTCCAACCCTCGCCGACCTGCGCTACCTCTGGGAAGTCCTCCCGCAGCAACAACTCGATGAGCAAAAGCAAAAGGTAAGAGCCAGCAGCCGCGCCGGTCTGATGCGCTGGGTCGAGCAAATGAAAGAAGCCAGCGACTATCGCGCCAACCTCTCCCACCAGTGCATCCACCCCGTCGGCCATTGGTATGAGATCCCCAACATGCTCCGCAATGGCTTGCTCGCGCGCCTCCTCAGCAACAGGCCGCAACTCGAATATCTTCTGCTCCACAACGTCGACACCCTAGGAGCTACCTTGGACGAATCCCTTCTCGGTGCCCACATAGAATCCGGCTCTACCTTCAGCGTCGAAGTAGTTCAAAAGCAATTCGGCGACCACGGCGGCAGCCTCGCGCGCGTCGACGGCAAACCACGGCTCGTCGAAGGCCTCGCCCTTCCCAGCGAAGAAGCCGAGTTCGCCCTCAGCTACTACAACGCCAGCACCTACTGGATCACCATCGACAAAATGCTCAAGGCCTTTGGCCTCACTCGCACCACCCTCCACAATCAGGCTGCAGTCGACGAGGCAGTCCGCAAAACAGCTCAGCGAGTCCCCAGCTACATCACTATCAAAGACGTAAAAAAACGTTGGGGGCGTGGCCAGGAAGACATCTACCCAGTCGCTCAGTTCGAACGGCTCTGGGGCGACATGACCGCCCTCGAAGAAGTCACCTGCAGCTATTTCGAAGTCCCTCGCCAGCGTGGCCAGCAACTCAAAGAAGTAGGCCAGCTCGACGCCTGGCTGCGCGATGGTTCCGCAGCCGCTATCGAGAAGAGCCTGGAAAGAGATACACTTTGAAGAATTCCCATGCGTCTCAAACTGCTTTGTCTCTCCACTTTTGCTCTCGCTCTGGCGCAAGAAACGCCTAACACTGTTCCCCCCATCGGTCGAGACCAGCATCGGTCGATGATCGTGACAAAGTTCGGCATCGTCGCCGCTCCGCAATTCCTCGCCTCGCAAGCCGGCGCACGCATCCTCGAAGCCGGCGGCAACGCCATCGACGCAGCTATCGCAGCCAACGCCATGACCGGCCTCACCCAACCCTACGTCAACGGCATCGGCGGCGACCTCTTCGCCATCTACTACGAAGCTAAGACCGGCAAAGTTTACGGCCTCAACGCCAGCGGCTGGACACCCAAAGGCCTCACCGTCGAGCACCTCAAAAGCAAAGGCATTGAGAAGATCGATCCCATCGGCGTACACGCCATCACCGTGCCCGGCGCGGTCGCCGGCTGGGACGCTCTCCGCAAGCGCTTCGGCACCATGCCCTTCTCAAAGACCCTCGCCCCCGCCATCTACTATGCGGAAAACGGCTTTGCCATGCCCGAATGGGGAGCCCGTTCCTGGGTCAACCAGCGCCTCATGAAGCAACCCGGCTATGCCAACACCTATGTCCCCAATGGCGTCAAGCCCG
>JAPKYY010000761.1 GCA_026394095.1 Acidobacteriota bacterium
GCGCATACACCTGCACCCTCTGCAAGTGTTCATGCGTCGTTTCATCCTTGGATTCAATCGCAAGCGCAAGCGCCTCAATCGTCCGCAAGTGCAAATCCGCCATTTGCTCGGAGTGCTGCATCTCCTTGTCGATCCGCGCCAGATGCATCGAATACACCTTGTACAACAGATAGAAGAAGAACAGGGCCAGCATCGAATAGCCCCAGTCCAGAAACGCATTCACAAAGCTGAACAACCCGGCCGCCGCAGTCCCCACCAGATAAAAATTGAAGCTCCAGATATACCGTTCCCGCCAGATCCGCCGCAAACTCTTATACTCGGTAAGCGAAATCACAGCCGCTACCGGAAACGTATTGAACAGATAAAAAACTGTCGCCGAACAAATCAGCCGGATGGGTGTACTCGCCATGGCCAGATTCAGATTCGGATGAAAGTAGACCATGTGCGCAATCCACGTGGCCGTCGCGATATTCGCAACATTGAAAAAGGTCAGAAATCTCCGGCTCGGCCCGGACATTGCCTGCAAACACTGCACAGCAGTCGTCGAACACGCAATCATCAAAGTTTCAGGTAGAGTAAGCTCCATGATCCCGATCAATACGAACAAAATATTGATTGGCATCGCTCCGCCGTTCCCTGTGCTCGCACCCACCCTCAATCCAGCCGCAAACAATGCCACCAGTAGAAAGCACGAAAATCGGATCAGATCCGTGGATTCCCAACGGATCAAACTTGCTCCGGCCACAGCGGACCCGATCAAGCCAATCATAAGCACGTATATGCGCGCAGGAAGACTCAGTGAATTCATATAAAGGGAAGGAGAGTTGGAACGAGACTCACCTTTATTACTGAGTTAAATCGGCAATACTACCTACAACCTTTAGTACTAGACGGAATTATATGATTTTCTTCCAAAAATCCAAAGTTTCCGTCGGATTGGGATTCTCCGCGAGAAACTCTAAGGTCTTTCCTGCAAGCGAATCAGGTCTAGTGCTCATGCGAGTTTGGCTGAACTGACCGTAACATCTAGTAGCGGTATTTGATCAGTACTATGGTGGAAAAACATCAATTTCTGGGTGTAGACGCGATCTTGGCGTCCCCACGCATGAAAGACTTGCTACAGCAGGTCCGCAAAGCTGCGCAATCCGGTGCTTCCATTCTCTTGATGGGTGAATCTGGTACGGGCAAAGAGATCGTAGCCCGCGCCATCCACCACTTCTCCACCCGCAAGCAAAAGCCCTTCGTCGACCTCTCCTGCGCCGCACTGCCGGATAGCCTCGTCGAATCTGAACTCTTCGGCCACGAGCGCGGCGCCTTCTCCGGTGCTTACACCGCCAAGCAAGGCCTCCTCGAACTGGCCCACGACGGCAGCCTTTTTCTCGACGAAATCGGTGCCCTCGACCCGCGTCTCCAGTCCAAGCTTCTCCGCGTACTCGACACAGGATCCTTTTATCGCCTTGGCGCGATCAAACAAACCCACGCCGACGTCCGCATCATCGCCGCCACCAACTCCCCTCTTCACGAATCGATCCGCACCGGCGCTTTCCGCGACGATCCGGCCGAGCAGGCGCGGTTCTTCAGCATGGTTTGTTTTCTCGATGCGTACGATCGAACCCAAAGACTTCGGCATCGCCGGCCTCGAGCAAGCCATGATCCGCCGCGCCCTCGAAGATTCCGGCGGACACCGGCAACGCGCTGCAGACTCTCTCGGCATTTCCCGCAACACCCTGGCCCGCAAGATTCGCAGCTACGGCCTCACGGCTACGGCTGCAACGCCGCTCCATCGGAGGCTCGCATGATCTCCGTAAACAAGCCGGCCCCGAAGGTCAACTGGGAAGACCGCCGCGCCGAGGCCCGCCTCAAAGCCAACGGCACTGTCTCGCTCAAACTCAGCGAAGACTTCCAGGTAGCCTTCGAAGCCCGCCTCATGGACATCTCCGCCTCAGGCTTCCGTGTCCGCCACGCCAACACTGAGCTCCGTTCCGGCCAGGAATGCGATTTCACCCTCCCCGGCACCCGCGGCCGCGCCAAAGTCGTCTGGAACCGCACCACCCCCGATTTCATCGAAACCGGCTTCTTCATCCTCCTCCACGAAACCACCTAGGTTTCGACCCCAAACACAACAAAAATGTTGCTATCCATGAGTCCTTAAGTTAACCTCATGGAATGAAGGCGACTGAGTTCAAGCGCTGGCTCAGTGCCCAAGGTTGCAGATTTGAGCCAGCCAAAGGCGGCCACTTGAAAGTGAAGCTCGGAAACAAAATGTCGATCTTACCCATGCACGGCGCAGGCAAAGAACTCGGGCCTGGCTTGGTATTCTCCATCCTTCGACAATTAGGCCTAAAGAAAGGCTAGGACTTCAATATGACCTACCACGCAACACTTACCCCAGACGAGAATGGGTCGCTCCTGGTCTTGTTCCCAGACGTCCCTCCCGCAATCACTTTTGGCTTCGGTGAAGCAGATGCTCTTCTAAGGGCCAGAGACGCTTTGGCAAGCGCCCTCGAAATGTATATCGAGGACCGCAAGCCGCTACCTGCCGCAAAATTTGCTGCTGGGCACCCTATCACTCTTCGCGGAATTGTAGCCGCCAAACTTGCGCTCCACATTGCAATGCGTGAGGCCAAACTATCGAAGGCTACCCTTGCAAAGCGACTAGGTGTTCATCCGCCTCAAGTGGATCGTCTTCTCGACTTCAACCATACGTCAAAGTTGGATGCACTCGAAGATGCCCTCGCTGCCGTAGGCAAGCGGCTAACGATCCACGTCCAGGCGGCTTAATCCTCCTCGCCCGCCCCAAATATTCCAGCCTCCGCCCCGCCGCCTCGCTCTGTTTCAAGTAAACTAACAGGGGAGAAAGCACCCACGGATGCAAGCCAATCGATCGGAGCCCCACCTTGGGCGGCCCTTCCGCACTCAGTCAGAGGTTCTAGCGACGAACGAACTGCTTCGCGCATTCCGTCTGATGTATCTCAGTCGTCGCATTGACGACCGCGAGATCCTTCTCAAGCGTCAGAACAAGATCTATTTCCAGGTCTCTGCCGCCGGCCACGAAGCAATCCAGGTCGCAGCCGGCATGGCCTGCGAACCCGGTTCAGACTGGTTCCACCTCTACTATCGAGACCGTG
>JAPKYY010000198.1 GCA_026394095.1 Acidobacteriota bacterium
AAGATAGAATCTGCCTTACAAGTCTTGAACTACGAGACACGATTGATTCCGAGCCCGATACTGGGCGGCAAAGGTAATAAAGAGTTTTTGATCCATGCCAGACCTAAAGCCTGAAATCAAGACGGTTGGAATCATCTCGAAGCCGAATGTGCCGAGAGCGCGGAGTATTGTGCCTGGCCTGATTGACTGGCTGGCACAGCGGCAGATTGGCGTGCGGGTGGATGAAGAGACGGCGGAGTATGGGCAGATCCGGGAATGGGTGCCACGGGAGCGTGTGCCTGTGGATACGCAGCTTGTTGTTGTGCTGGGTGGGGACGGGACACTGCTGAGTGCGGCCCGGGCGATTGGGGGCCAGGATATTCCCTTGCTCGCCGTAAATTTGGGTGGGCTGGGCTTTCTGACATCGATCACGGTGGAGGAGTTGTACCCGGAACTGGAGCGATGTCTTGCCAGTGAGATGCGGGTGGGGAAACGAAGAATGTTGCGCTGCGAGATCCATCGGGGCGGACATCGTGTATCCTCATACGAGGCGCTAAACGACGCGGTGATTACCAAGACGTCTTTGGCGCGCATTATTGATGTGGCTGTCCATGTCGACTCCCACTTTGTTTCGAACTACAAAGCGGACGGATTGATTGTGTCGACTCCTACTGGCTCCACAGCTTACTCGTTGAGTGCGGGCGGGCCGATCATCTTTCCAAACGTGGATGCACTGAGCATCACGCCGATTTGTCCACACATGCTGACGCATCGTCCGGTGATTGTTCCGGGTGAAAGCGTAATCCGGTTGGAGAACCGGGCGCTCGATGGAGACGCCTATCTTACGATCGACGGGCAGGTGGGAGAATCGCTGTTGCAGGATGATGAGGTGCGATGCGCCCGGAGCCCGAATGAGATTCGTCTCGTACGTCCGCCGCGCATGTTGTTCTTCGATGTGTTGCGAGAAAAATTGAAATGGGGCGAACGTTGAAAAATATATCTCTAACTTCCTGGATCTTCATTGCGATGGCAGCGGGCATTGGGCTTGGCGTGGTTGCGCCAGACTTTGCAAAGGAGCTGTCACCGGTTTCAAAGGTGTTTTTGAACCTGATCAAGAGCATCATTGCGCCACTGGTTTTTGCGACGCTGGTTTACGGCATCGCGGGCACGGGAAGCGCGAAGGCGATGGGACGCATTGGCGGCAAGGCGATTCTGTACTTTGAGATTGTGACGACGATTGCTCTGTTTCTTGGGCTCGCGGCAGTGAACCTTGTGAAGCCTGGCGTGGGTGTGAATCTGCCGGCAGAGAAGGCAACACTGGCAGCTAACAAGGTGACCTTATCCGGGATGCTCGACCATACCTTCCCGACTTCGATTATTGAAGCGATGTCGAAGGGTGAGGTGCTGCAGATTGTCGTGTTTGCCTTTATTTTTGGTACGGCCTGTATCTCGATCGGCAAGAAGGCCGAGAACGTGGTGACCTGGTGCAAGAGCCTGTCCGACATCATGTTTGAATACACGAAGTACATCATGTACTTTGCCCCGTTTGGCGTGGGTGCGGCGATGGCGGTGACGATTGGGTCCAAGGGGATCGGTGTGCTGTTTAATCTCGGCCAATTGATCGCAACGCTCTTTGTCTCGCTTCTTATTTTTGTTGTGGTTGTGTTGGGTGCGGTTGTCTTCCTGTTCAAGATTCCTTTGAAGCGGTTTATTCAGGCAGTGAAGGATCCGTATATTCTGGCATTCTCGACTGCATCGAGCGAAGCGGCTCTGCCGCAGGCGATGGAGAACATGGAACGGTTTGGGGTTCCCAAGCATATCGTTAGCTTCGTGTTGCCGACCGGGTATAGCTTTAACCTCGACGGGACGACACTTTACCTGAGTTTGGCCAGCGTGTTTGTAGCGCAGGCAGCGGGTGTGGATATGTCATTTGGCCAGCAGTTGGTGATGATGCTGACACTGATGCTGACGTCGAAGGGCGTGGCGGCAGTGCCGAGGGCGTCGATGGTGGTGTTGAGCGGAACTTTGTCGAGCTTTAATTTGCCTCTTGAGGGTGTGGCGCTATTGCTGGGTGTCGATACGATCATGGACATGGCCCGGACGAGCGTGAACTTGTTAGGGAATTGTCTGGCAACGGCTGCGGTGGCAAGGTGGGAAGGTGTGGAGTTGCCGACTGGGGATCTGGAGCCGGTTGAGGCGGCTTCGGAGGCGGCCGCTTAGAGTCGATTCAGGGAAAAGTCTCGAGGAGATAGATTGAGCGAAACGCTCTTGCTCGGCTGCGTTTGAAGCGACTCATCGTTACGCCAACCCACAAATCAGCTAGCCGGGGCCACCAGCTTACATCGAATTAGCTGGAGTGCAGTGTCCTCTCGATGCGGCGGTCGGGGATGAACCAGATCAGGGCGACAAACAAGTAGAGGCCGTCGGAGATCCAGGGGTGGACAAAGGCCAGGGGGATTGCCGATATGTAGGCGAGGGGGGAGAGTTTGCCCTTCCAGTCACGGCCTAATGCGGCTTTGAG
>JAPKYY010000363.1 GCA_026394095.1 Acidobacteriota bacterium
ACCTCATCCCCGGCCTCCTTCAAGGCACCTACTCCGCCGAAGTATCTGCCCAGGGCTTCACAACAGAATCCGTTACCGGCATTGAACTACTGGTCGCAGGCAACACTACCGTCAATTTCCTTCTCTCCGAAGCCAGCGCAACATTCAAGGCAACCGCGCAAGCCTTGCCCCCGGCTACCGACCGTGAGCTCCCCAGCGTCGGCCTCGTCATCGGTCGAGACTTCGTTGAGAATCTCCCCCTCAACGGCCGCTCCTTTCAATCGCTCATCGAACTCACTCCAGGCGTGGTCATCACCAATTCCACCACCGTCTCCGCCGGCCAGTTCTCAGTCAATGGCCAACGTACAAACTCCAACTACTTTATGATCGATGGCGTCGGTGGCAACGTCGGCGCCTCCGCTGTCGCCACCTTCAGTCAACAAGCTGCAGGCACACTCCCCGGCCTCACTGTCCTTGGCGGCACCAACAGCCTGGTAACCCTCGACGCACTCCAGGAATTCCGCATCCAAACCTCCACCTTCGCTCCTGAATTCGGCCGTACTCCAGGCGCTCAGGTATCCCTCGCCACACGCTCCGGTTCCAATCAATTTCATGGCTCTTTGTTTTATGAATTGCGAAACGAAAAGCTCGACGCCAACGATTGGTTTGCCAACGCTGTCGGCTCCAGCCGCGCTCCATTCCGGCTCAACCAGTTCGGCGCTACACTCTCCGGCCCAGTCACCATCCCCAAAATCTACTCCGGCAAAAACCGCACCTTTTTCTTTGCTGCTTACGAAGGCCTCCGTCTCCGCCAACCCCGCTTCCAAACCGTTCAGGTTCCCACAGATTCCGCTCGCCGCCGTGCAACAGGCGCGATCCAATCACTTCTCAACGCCTTCCCTCTTCCCAACGCTCCGTCTCCCTTCACCAACCCTGACGAAGGCCTCTTCCGCGCCGCATTCTCAGACCCCGCCACCACCAACATCACTTCCCTTCGTCTGGATCACAACCTCACCTCAAAGGCTCTCCTCTTCGGCCGTCTCAGCGTCTCCCCCACAGAACGGACAGAGCGTGTCTTCGCTAACCAGATCACCACCACTAGGTCCAACCTCTACACCTACACCACAGGTCTCAACCTCACCATCACCCCTCGGCTCATTCACGAATTCCGCTTCAACTACAGCGATTCCGATGCCGGCTTCAATTGGGACGCAGGCGAATTCGCCGGTGCCATCAAGCCACAAGACTCCCTCCTCTTCCCCGCCTATACAGACCGCAACAGAGCCAGCGCAGGCTTCTTTCTCGGCGTCTTTCTTCCCGGTATCTCGCCACCAAATCTCACGCAAGGCCGCTCCATCGGCAACCGTCAAAAGCAATTGAATTTCACTGGCAACCTCAGCTATACAGCCTCTTCTCACCAGTTCAAATTCGGCTTCGATATCCGTCCCATGCTCCCCACTGCCGCATTCCGCGAATATGGCGTCAGCTACAACTTTGGCTCCATCTCGAACGCCATCAACCTTGGCACAGCCACCGTCAGCCTCCAGTCGCTTGCCCCGCAAGCCAGTATGGACTTTCCCACTTACTCTTTCTTCGCTCAGGACAACTGGCGCGTCTCACCAAAACTTACGATCAACTACGGCCTCCGCTGGGAACTGATACCTCCACCCTCAGGCCGCTCAGGCCGCCCCATCTTTGGCCCCACCCAGGTCACAGATCCCTTAACCCTCACTATCGCGCCCTCTGGCTCCAGTCTCTGGCAAACCCGCTGGGCGGCTTCAACAGCTGGCCCTACAACACCGTCCGCACCAGCCTCAACGCGCCATTCCCCCCAAGTGCCGCAGCCCTTGAGCCAATCCCCTTCAACGCTCAAGCCCCCTACAGCGCCGATTTCTTCTTCACAGATCCCAACCTCAAACAGCCGCTCACGGTCCACTGGAGCTTTGGCATCGAGAAAGAATTCCGTAAAGTCGGGGCCCTCGATGTGCGCTATGTCGCAAACCGCGGCACCCAACTCCTCTTCAATGAACTCCTGAGAAATCGGCCGGCAATTGCCACTGCTCCCGCCAGCGTCGTCGTAAACCCAGCCATCTTCGGCAACAACAGCAACGTCAACATCTCAAGCAATGCATCCGCTTCTAACTACCAGTCGATGCAGCTTCAGTTCCGCCGCCGGGCGGCAAAATCTTTGCAATCGCAAGTCTCCTACACCTGGTCCAAAGCGATCGACAATTTCTCCGACGAGACAACACAAGCGCCCCCGCTCTCGGTCTTTCCCCGCAACCTCGACCGGGGCCCCGCGGATTTCGACGTCCGTCACAATCTCGTCCTCGCGCTCACCTATGAGCTCAAAGGCTTCAGCTTCGATTTGATCGCGCGTGCCCGCTCAGCCACACCGGTCAACGTCTTTACCGGCACAGATCCTCTCAACCTCGGCCTGACAACAGCCCTCCGGCCAGACCTCATCTCGGGCACACCGCTCTACCTCACAGACCCATCGCGCCCGGGCTCTCGCATCATCAACCGCAACGCATTCCGCGTCCCCACCAGTCACTACGGCAACCTCGGCCGCAACGCCCTCCGCGGCCTGGCGGTTTCTCAAATCGATTTCGCCGTCCGCCGCAACATTTTTAAGCGCGAGAATATCCGTGTGGAACTCCGCTCAGACTTCTTCAACATCCTCAACACGCCCAACTTCGCAAACCCCTCTGGCGCACTCAACAATGCCGCCTTCGGCTTCTCGCAAAACATGCTGGGCAGAGGTCTCTCCACCGGGGCAGGCGCACTCAGCCCACTCTTTCAAATCGGCGGCCCCCGCTCCATTCAATTCGCCATCAAGGTGATCCTGTGAAACTACTAACACTCGTTTTATTCACTACTCTCTCCGCCGCACAAACTGTCCCGCGAGAGCGATGCTTCCCTATCGAAGAACTCCCGCAAGCTCAGCACAAATCCGCCGCAGACCTCTTCCTCAAACTCCTGGATAGTGAGGCGCTCTACACCGTCATCGGCGCAGTCAAACCCATGTCCGGCGGCTACACCACCTTCAAGCTGCCAGCAGACTCCCTGGAGGCAAACACCATCGACGAAGCACGCCGCTTCCTCGCCGTCTTCCACTGCGGCAGCGACCTCTTCGCCACCGTCCACCATTTCGCCCGTCTCTTCCCGGGCAAAGACACCAAAACAATGGAACGCTACTTCGACGGCGTCGTCTTCAACCGCATCGGCCTCCGGCGAACCATACTCGCTCACAAAGACTTCTTTATCCCACTCGGCCTCAGCGAAAACGCTCACCCCATGGAAGTTCTTATGGCCATCGAATATCTCGAAGGCCCCTCTCGATTCCGTGGTCTCGGTTACCTCTACGGCTATCCCGATTACGCAGTAGACTTCTTCGTATCCGCCTCAAGGCAACAAACATTTACCGGAGTTTTTGTTCCCCGTGATTTTGTCTCAAACCCCACATTTGCCCGCGCAGACCGCGGCGTAGTCTACGCGATTGAGAAAGGCGCTGCAGAGCGCGAAGCCGACAAGCGATTCCGTGCCCAGCTAGGCTCCATTCTTGAGGAATATAAGCGCCGCCGCAACGAATACATCGGCGAAGGCAAGCCCGGAGTCATTGCCCTCCTCCGTGACTGGTTCTGCCAGTCCGGAACATGTCAATGGCCAATACGAATGAAAGCTCAACAATAGAGGTTAAACTTAAGCATATGTTTCATTTGCGTTACTTTTTGATTACAGTCTTCTGCGCCTTCTCATCGCTCCTCGCTCAAAACGCCACCGTCTCCGGCTCCGTCGCCGATCCTTCTGGGGCATCCATCCCAAAGGCCAAAATCTCGGTACGCAACTTGGCCACTAACGTTTCGGTCGAAACTTCCACGAACAATCAGGGTCTCTTTTTCCTGCCGCCCGTGGCCCCAGGCAAATACCAACTCACCGCATCGGCCTCTGGCTTTAGTGACGCTGAAGTCAACGACCTTGTCCTCGAAGTCGGCCAACAGCGAACCGTAACGCTGAAGCTGGAAACGGGTCAAATCAAACAAACCATTTCCGTCGAAGCCGCAGCCCCCATCCTAAACGTGCAAAACGCAGATCGCGGCTCTGTCGTCGAGAATCAATTCCTCAAGTCGATCCCCCTCAACGTCCGCAACCCAATGTTGCTTCTCACCCTCGCCCCAGGTGTAACTGGTGGCCTCAACGCAGGCATCAACACCGCCTCGCAATCCACCACCAACAACTTCCGCATCAACGGCGGGCGAGGTGCCACAAACGAAATCCTGATCGACGGAGCCTCAAACACCGGCACCTACAACAATCAGGTTTCAGCCATGCCCCAGGTGGACTCAATCCAGGAATTCAAAGTCAACACTTCCCCATATGCGCCTGAATTCGGACGCACCGGAGGTGGCCTCATCAGCTTCGCCATGCGCAGCGGTACAAACTCCCTGCACGGTACTCTCCACAACTTCCTCCGCAACTCCGTCCTGGACGCCAATGGCTTCAATGCCAACCGTGCCGGCCAACCCCGCCGCGCTTTCCGCCGCAACCAGTTCGGTGGCACCCTGGGCGGCCCCGTCGTACTCCCTAAAATCTACAACGGCAAAAACAAGACCTTCTTCTTTGCCGCCTACGAAGGCCTTCGAGAGCGCAGCATAGGCTCCTTTACTGGCACGGTGCCAACAACACTCGAACGAGCAGGCAATTTCTCTCAGTCCACACTCGCCAACGGCAATCTCATTCAAATCTTCGACCCACGCACCACCCGCCTCGACCCTGCCCGCCCTGCAGGCACGACCCGTTACATCCGCGACCCGTTTGCAGGCAACATCATTCCCACTGCTCTTCTCGGCCCGGTCCCAACAAACGCCTTCAAATACGCCCCGCTACCCAACCAGCGTGGAGACGGTGGTAGCAACATCAATAACGTCGGCAGCTCCGCACCCAATTCCCTCGACGGCGACCGTATCGACACCAAGGTCGACCACCAATTCAACAACCAGCACAACGTATTCGCTCGGTGGAACTGGTTTGAGAATTTGAACGCTCAACCAAGCGTCTTCAACAATTTCGCCTCGCCTGTACAAACCCCAAATCGCATCCCAGGCATCAACTGGGCAGGCAACCACATCTGGAGCGTAAAACCCACTTTCTTGATCGAACACTTTTTCGCCCTCAACCAGAGTGAAACCAATCGCATCCCTCTCAGTCTGGGCTTCGATGCCACCACCCTTGGCATTCCTTCAAGCGTTGCCTCAGCCCCACGCCAAGCCTATTTCCCGTTGATCAGCGTAGGACGCATGACGGGGCTTGGACCGCAGGGCACAGCGTCCAATTCAGTCGTTTCAAAGACTCTCCAATACCAGATCAAAGCCACTCAACAAATAGGCAAGCATTCACTCAAGTTCGGTTATGACATCCGCCGCTTCCGTGTTTCAATCGACAATCCCCAACCTCTCGGTATCAGTGCCAGCGGCTCTTTTACCGGCGGCCCCAATCCACAGGCTCAGGCCGCTGCCTCAGGCCACGGACTTGCCGATCTCTTTCTCGGCGTCGCAAATGTCAATCACAACATTCGCCCGCGCGAAGAACACCAACATTACTACAACGCTTGGTTCTTCCAGGATGAATGGCGTATCTCAAATAAACTCACCTTAACCGCAGGCCTTCGCTACTCGATTGAAACTCCGCGCACTGAGTCGAGGAATCAATACGTCTTCCTCGACCTCAACTCTGCATCCCCTCTCACCGTCCCCGGCCTTCAGCTCAAGGGCGGTCTCGGCTTCGTCGGCACCAAAGACATCCCCGGCCGTCGCACTCAGCTAGTGGAGCGCAACAACTTCGATCCACGCCTTGGCATCGCCTACCAGCTGAACACCAAGACTGTTCTTCGTAGCGGCATCGGCGTCTTCCATCATCCGCTCGTGCCAAACACCGACCTGGCCCTCGGTTTCTCCCGCAACACTTCATCACTAGTAGCCCAGGCTGACGGTGTCACTCCCAACTTCAATCTCAGCAATCCCTGGCCAACCGGCCTCCTCCAGCCCACTGGCAATACCTTAGGCCTCAACACACTGCTGGGCCAGGGTATCAGCGGCCCACTGCGCACCCAGGGTCTCCCCTACCAGTTGCAATGGAGCTTCGACCTCCAGCGCCAACTCCCCTGGAATTGGGTGGCAGAACTCGGCTATGCCGCCAATAACGCCTATCGCCTCCCGTCAAGCATCCAGTACAACCAACTCTCCCCAGACACAGTCGCAAGTCTTGGCAGCGCCGTAAACGCGACCGTTCCCAATCCCTTCTTCGGCATCATCACAGACCCCACAAGTTCGCTCAGCCTCGCCACCGTGCAGCGTGGCCAACTTCTCAGGCCATATCCGCAATTCACGTCGGCGGCGGGCTCGCAAGTCGGTGTCGGTCAATCGAACTATCACGCTCTACAGGCGCGCGTCGAGCGTCGCTACTCAAACGGTCTGGCCGTTCTCTTCGCCTACACATTCTCAAAAACCATCGACAACACGGCGGAACTAGGCGGTTTCCTCGGAGCTTCCCCCGGCTACCAGAACAACTATTGCTATAGGTGCGATCGGTCGCTCTCCTACCAGCATGTTCCCCATGTCGTCCGTCTTTCTACCCGCTATGATCTACCCAAACTCACCAACAATAAATTTCTTGGGCAGATCGCAAACGGTTGGGGTGTCGGCAGCTTCTTGAGCATCGAAAGCGGCACACCGGTTGTTGTCACTTCACCCAACGATTCCCAATCTTTCGGTGGTGGCAGCGGCATGCGTCCCAATGCCACAGGCCAAAAGGCTGGCCTCGGCAACGTAGACCTCGTCGATGGCGTTCAGTACTTCAACGCTGCCGCCTTCTCCCGCACTCCCCAATTCCAATTCGGCAACGTCAGCCGCACTCTCCCCGACGTACGTAATCCACGCCAGTGGAATTGGGATGCACTCATCGAAAAGCGCTTTAAGATAACAGAACGCTTCAACCTCGACTTCCGCAGTGAGTTCTTCAACCTCACAAATAGCGTTGTCTTCGGAGGGCCAAGCACCTCGTTTACCGCCGGTGACTTCGGTCGCATTACGGCACTGCGTCAGAACAACACTCCACGCCAGTTACAGTTCGCACTGCGCTTGAGCTTCTAAGTAAGGATGCAGGTGCTCTACTTCACCTGCATCGACTTCAGGTAGTCCACCACCGCGCGCACCCGCACCAGCCCTAAGTCCTGGTCCTTCTCGACTCTGCGGAAAACAGGCCCCCAAACCGGCATCTCACGGCTTCCGTGAGCTGCCTTCATCGAAGCCTCGCCCAGAATCTGATTCTCCAGATCCGCCACTGGAAACTTGCCCGCCCGCCGCTTGGCAATCGTAGTTAGATCCGGCACCGGCAACTTAAGAGCCTCAACCACAGGCCCCTTCCCCTTCAAGTCCATGCCATGACAGCTCGCACAGTAAGAGACAAACAGACCCTTACCATCAAGGGTCGGGTTCAACTTGCGAGGCGACTGCGTCTGCGCCATCCCTACCACCGCAACACCCAAAATCAATACCAGCTTCGCATTCATCATAAGAAGCCTCCGGCTTCATCTTATATCAGCGCGCAGGTTCCGGCCCATCCTCATCTTCGTCGTCGAGATCGTCTTCATCAAAATCGTCGTCATCGTCCTCAATCGATCCCTCGGCAAAGATTGCCTCCACGGCCTCCTGCACACGGTCCAGCGCCTCGTCGATCGGCAACGCCTCAGCATCAAGCACCTCAAGCTCGCCATCTCCCCATGGGATCCAGCGAATCATGAACCGCTCATTCGGAAACCCGCGAAACAGCAACAACCCGGGCACGCCCAGCGCACAAGCCGCGTGGCCACCGGCTGAGTCATACCCGATAAACAACTCACTCGCGTTGATCTCGCTTGCAAACTCCTTGAAGCTCCCGTAATAAGGAGTCACGCTGCCGTTATCCCCAGGCCGCACCTCAGCGATAGCCCGCCTCACGCGCTCCGCTTCTTCGCCACCCGCGCCAGTATCCACCAGCACGCGCAACCCGCGGTCCACAAGCAACTGCAACAGCTTCGGTTCAAACGGCCACGGCATCGCCTTCTCAGGATTCTCACCAACGCCCAAACTCAGCGTCACGTCAAATCCTTCCAGCCGGTCTTCCACCGCAACAATCGGCACATGCAGCGGAACCTCAAAGGTATGCTCCACCCAGCGCTCGGTCATCTCACCCAGCGGCATGTCCTCATCGCTCCACCAGCTTCGCGTCTCAAAGAAGTAATAGTTATCTTCTTCTCCAAGCGGCAAAAGGCCAAGCTGGCTCAAGCGGCTATCGGGGTCCACAATAAGAGCACCCTTCACGCTAAGAGCTTCCTTCAGGGCCGGATACACACCCAGCCGTTCACGCAAGGTACCCGTGCGCTTATAGGGCACCTCCACAAGCTCGAGCCCAATCTCCGGCTCAAACATCTCGTAGTTCTTACGCGGCCCGACAAAGTGGATCTTCGCATTCGGAAAGTGCACAAACACCGCCCGCAACACCCGGCTCGTAATCGCGATATCGGCGCCGATTGTAATCCGCGAGAGCACGAACACATTCTCGACACTCTCGGGATTACCAATAAACTTCCGTGGCTTGCGGATCCGCATAAACCGCTCAATCAAGGTCGCCGCATCCATATCAGGAAGCGCCGCCTCAATCACGCGCGCAAAAATATGCGTATAGACATTTACCAGCCGAAACTCAAAGGCATCGGCCAGCGGCTCCACCAGATCACGAAATAGCGCAACCGACCCCTCATTGGTGGCCAGCGCCTCTTCAATTACCTTCGCGACCAGTCCTTCCGGCTCAGGCTCACCCGCCAGC
>JAPKYY010000208.1 GCA_026394095.1 Acidobacteriota bacterium
ATCTCCTGGAGCGAAACAGAATACTTGCGCGATATAGCCGAGCAACTTTTCCCGGCCAGTGCACAGATGCCAACTGTCGGCTGCTTTAGTTCTCTGAGGCCTCTACTGGCTGCTGTAGGCAAGAGCGCCAGCGCCACCAGCCGTGAACACCAGATTGGTTTCCGGGCTGATGGAGTGCTTGAAATCAAGGGTGGCAAGTACACAACTTACCGAGCGATGGCAGAGGAAGCGGCGAATCTTGTCTGCACCAAAATTGCTCCTGACGACGCACTTGCCACAATCTTTCCCACCCGAACAACTCCTTTTGCCGTTTCAACAAAAAGGCCCAAAACAATCGAAGCCCGCATTGCATGGGCTAAGGCCGAAGAGGGTTGTCCTGATCTTGAGGCATTCATGACTTGCTCGACCAACTGGGCCTGGCAGAAGCGCTGGACTCTGGAAGATCTGGCTCCAATCGCTGCTGCCTTCGGAGGGGGTGCCGAGGCATTTCTCGAGCTTCATTCCCCATGCGAGTAGTCGACCGCTTTTGGATCATTCTTCGTCATGCTGCAGTCTCGACCTATCGCAACGGGTTGATCGATATTGCCAAGGGAGCAGCATTTTCCTTGCTCTTAAGCTTCTTCCCGGTCTTAACGACTCTGGCAACTGTGCTGGTGCAGGCAAATGCCGAACGTGTCTCACAGGCGATTGCAAAATTTCTTTTTGAAGTTGTGCCTCCGGGCACCGAAGACCTTGTGCAGTACGCGTTTACCCTTCGGGGTGCCAGGCCGAACTGGCTGATTGCCGGTGCAGCGGTTGTTTCAGTGTGGTCGGCTAGTGATGTCATTGTCAGCCTGATGTCCGGTTTTCAGGCGGCCTACCGCACCCCGAATACGAGAGGGTTTTGGCACCAGCGCTGGGTTGCGATTTTGCTGGTATTCTCCGCCATTCTGCCTGCGCTGGGGGCCTCGCTATTGCTTGTTTTCAGTGAAAGGATTGCGGCTTTTGTGCTCTTCTGGTTCAACCTTCTAGACGCAGGGACTTTCCTGTCGGGATTAGTGAGTTTTCTCAGCCGGGTTGTCTCCAGTACTATCGCAATTGCCACACTGGTGATTGTGACCAGCTGGCTTTACCGCTTTGCTCCCAGCCTGCCCAAACGATGGAAGCGTGTCTGGCCGGGCGCCATGGTGGCAACTGTACTTTGGAGCCTTGCCACCCTCGGTTTCGGCTGGTATGTTCGCAATATCGCTACCTACAACATCATGTATGGCAGCATCGGCGCGGCGATTGCACTGCTGATCTGGATGTACATGCTTAGCCTGATTGCTCTTTTTGGTTGCACCTACAATGCCGAGACGGAGAAACTAAAGAAGGAGGGCATCATCGAATGAAGAGCAAGAAGCCAACGACGGTGATTATCGCCAAGGCCCCCAAGAAACGAAACCACGCTGCGCGTGTCATAAACCAGAAGGCGCAGACGATCGAAGACGGGCCGCGCCGTCAGGGAACACGCAAGGCCAAAGACATCGCAGTCCTCAAGGATCAGGGAGTTATTTAGCAAGCAATGGCATTCAAACTCGCGGGAGATTACCGCCCGCGCGGCGACCAGGAAAACGCCATCGCAGAACTTGTGCGTGGCCTGGCTGAAAACGAGCCTTACCAAACGCTGCTTGGCGTAACGGGATCGGGCAAGACTTTCACAATGGCCAAGATCATCGAGACGGTGAACCGTCCCTCGCTGATCATGGCGCACAACAAGACGCTTGCGGCGCAGCTCTATCAGGAATTTAAGCAGTTCTTCCCGCAAAACGCGGTTGAGTATTTCGTGAGCTATTACGACTACTATCAGCCGGAAGCCTACATCCCAAACAGCGACACTTACATCGAGAAGGAATCGACGGTTAACGATGAGCTGGACAAGCTGCGACTGGCTGCAACGCGATCGTTGTTTGAGCGCCGCGACGTCATCATCATTTCGAGCGTAAGCTGCATCTATGGCCTCGGCTCGCCTGAGGCTTATTACGGCATGCTGCTGATGCTGGAAAAAGGCCAGCAGATCAAGCGGGCTGACATCATTGCCAAGCTGGTTGAAATCCTTTACCAGCGCAATGATCACGATTTCTCTCGCGGCACCTTCCGTGTTCGTGGAGATGTGATTGAGGTTTATCCCACTTACGATGACAATGCATTTCGCATCGAAATGTGGGGGGACGAGATTGAAGGCCTCTCACAGATTGACCCGCTTCTTGGAACGATCAAGCAGACCTATCAGCGCCTGCCGATCTATCCCAAGAGTCACTATGTACTGACGCCTGTGAATAAAGAACAGGCGATTGTGACGATTGAGCAGGAGCTGGTGAGCTGGCATGCCGAGCTCGAAAAACAAGGCCGACTGATCGAGGCGCAGCGCATCTGGCAGCGCACACAGTTTGACCTTGAGATGATCAAGACGATCGGATTCTGCCACGGGATCGAAAACTATTCACGCCACTTTACGGGGCGACTGCCGGGAGAGGCACCTCCAACGCTGCTCGATTATCTGCCTGCCGATGCGATCCTCTTTGTCGACGAATCCCATGTGACGATGCCACAGGTGTCGGGGATGTGGGGTGGCGACCGATCGCGCAAAGAGAATCTCGTCAAGTATGGCTTCCGCATGCCCAGTGCACTCGACAACCGCCCGCTTACATTTGAAGAATTTGAAAACCGCATTCATCAGGCGATCTTCGTTTCGGCCACACCCGGCCCATATGAGCTCACCAAGAGCGGCGGCGAGATTGTTGAGCAGGTGATTCGCCCGACTGGCCTTGTCGACCCTGAACTCGATATACGGCCCATCAAGGGGCAGGTGGACGATCTGCTCAAAGAGATTCGGTTGCGGATTGACCGCAACGAGCGTGTGTTGATTACTACACTCACCAAACGCATGTCGGAAGACCTCGCAGAGTATTACAAAGAGGCTGGCCTCAAGTGCGAGTATTTGCACTCGGAGGTAACAACTCTTGACCGCGTAAAAATTCTGCGGAACCTGCGCAAGGGTGAATTTGATGCATTGATTGGAGTGAATCTTTTGCGTGAAGGTCTCGACTTGCCGGAGGTCTCACTGGTTGCCATTCTCGATGCGGACAAGGAAGGCTTTTTGCGGTCTACAGGGGCGCTGATTCAGACAATTGGCCGGGCTGCCCGTCACTTGAATGGTCGCGCCATTCTATACGCCGATGTCATGACTGACTCCATGAAACGCGCGATTGACGAAACGAATCGACGCCGGGAGATTCAGAAAGACTACAATGAGCGAAATGGCATAACTCCGCAGTCGATCATAAAACCGATCGACATGAATCTGGTGCATTTGGCCGAGGCGGACTATGTCACGATTCCGCTGGAAGAAGAGCAGCCGGATGAGGTAGATTCGCTTAGCGCGGATCAGCGGGAGAAGCATCTTGCCGATCTCGAGCAAAAAATGCGTGAAGCTGCCAAAAATTTTGAATTCGAGAAAGCTGCCCAACTCCGGGATCGACTCAAAGCACTGAGGAGCAAATTCATAGATGCCCAAGGCACCACGGACAGCGTTGATCGCTGAAGGTTCCGTAACTCAATCCTGGGTTGGTAAATTGCCTGGCTTGAAAAAGAATCTGGGTCCGGTTCGAGGTGTGTCCCTACGCAACGCCAGCCGGGCGGTGAATGTGATGAAGGCTGGTACGGCTTCTGACGATTACGCTGAGTTGTTGAAATGCGAGGTGGTGCTGGTTGGGGTGCCCGATGCCAAGCTGCCAGCCTGGGTGGATGAGTTGCTGAATTGCGGCCATAACTTCAAAAAAGTAAGTTTTGTGGTGTGCTCCAATCGTCTGGATAGCGAAGCTTTGTCAGCCCTAAAGTGCAGAGGTGCAAACACAGCTTCATTGAGCGAGATGGAAGGCTTCGCCGGGAAGAGGTATCTATTTGAGGGCGATAACGTTGCACTGCACCGCGTCAGGCGATTGGTGGAAGAAGAAGGCACTGCGCGAATCGTTGAGATGAATCTCCGGATGAGGCCAGTCTACGAAGCAGGCTTGAGCTTTGCAGCCGGCATGACCTTCCCCATGATTGCCGCGGCGGTAGATGTGATGCGTGCAGCCGGCATTCATGCCAAGGTGGCGGAGAGTACGGTAGAAACCGCTGTCATAGGAGCGCTGCGAGCTTATCTCAGGGCTGGGAAAAGGGGCTGGACAGGACCTGTCGCCCGTGCCGATCGAGATGAATTGAGGCGGCAGTATCAGGCAGTGTTTGACATTGATGCCAGTCTCGCCGAGATGTTTCTCAAGATCGCGGTTGACTATCTGGCCGAGTCTGCCGCCAAGCCTCGCAAGAAAGTGGATTAGCGGGCAGGCAGAAAGGTTCCCATCATGCCCGGCATCGTAGCATGGTGATGAAAATGAAATTATGCTTCCACGGTGAGCTGATACTGCCTGACTGTAGCCTGCCGGACAGGTACCTTGTAACGGAGTCTGGCCGGATTCTGTCAATTGATCCAGTTGCTCCCCCAGGTGTCGAGATTATCGAGGGAACTTATGTCGCCCCTGGATTTGTTGATTTGCATGTTCATGGAGGCGCAGGTGCCGACTTCATGGATGGCACAAGCGATGCGGTGAGGATCGCAAATCGCGCTCATGCGAGGCACGGAACAACCACGATCTTCCCGACTACAACCACGGGAAGTACTGACGAACTGGCGGCCATGCTTGCGGCCTGCGCGGAAGTGAAGTCGGGCTGGAGCGTGCGTGATGGAGCACGCATTGGAGGCGTGCACTACTACGGCCCTTATTTTGCAGAAGACAAAGTGGGTTGTCATTCTGTGGATGGCCGTCGCGACCCTGACCCTGCGGAATACGGAGCATTTCTGGCCTTGGGGCTAATTCGAATTGCTACCTGTGCCGCTGAACTGGATGGAGCTGAAGCCTTCTACCGGGCGGCGGCCGAACATGGGTGCCTGGTGACCTGTGGACATTCGAATTCCACCTGGAGCGAGATGGCCCGCGCCTATGCCGCAGGGATGCGTCATGTCGATCATTTCTGGTGCGCCATGAGTTCTGTTGCGTCGCTACGAGCTCGTTACGGCACGCCGATGCAGGCCAGCATGGAGCAGTTTGTTCTGGCACATGCCGAGATGAGCACCGAGGTGATCGCCGATGGCTGCCATTTGTCGCCGGAGCTGCTTGAGTTTGCCTATCGCATGAAAGGCGCAGAGCGGCTCTGTCTTGTAACCGATGCCAATCGTGCGCTCGACCTTCCTCCTGGCCGCTATCGTTTTGGACACCAGGAGAGCGGGTCGTGGTTTGAGAGCGATGGCAGGGTTGGCTTTGTTGCCGGGCAAGGGTTGGCGAGTTCGGTGGTTGGGATGGATCATATGGTTCGTGTGATGGCGCGAGATACTACGGCGACACTGCCTGAAGTGATCCGCATGGCCAGCCTGACTCCCGCTGAACGAGCTGGCATCGCTGCCGATGCTGGCAGCCTTGAGCCAGGCAAGCTTGCCGATGTGCTGATCCTCAACGACGGCCTTGAGGTAGAGCGGGTCTATCTGGGCGGCGAGCGCTTAGACTGGTAGCGATATGCCCGCCTGCCGTGGATCGATCAGCGCGCTACTGCTTTTTGATGTAGCCGAAGAACTGGACCTGAAGGAACTGCGCAGTCTGTTGGGCTCGGCTGCGCCGGTACGGTCACCTGAATTCCGTCAGCCGGCCCCGGTTTATGTCCGCTACGAACAGGCCCCTGTTGCCGAGCCAACAGATTCTTTTCATCTGGCCACGGGTGAATCTGTTGATGCCCGCTTGCGGTACTTCGAGTATGGGGTAGTTAGCCTTGAGATTGAGCTTCATTTTCACTGCGAATGGCCTGAATTGATTGCGCTCTCGCATCGGTGGATTGAAGCGGGAGAAGTGGAACAGAGGGGCCTTGAGATTGCGCGCCGCCACGTCAATCGAATCAAGTCTGCGGTGAAGAAGCCCTATGCAGAATGGCTCGATGAGGCTTATTATGTGGTGCATCTGCATGAGGTGCGGGGCGAGGACGGTGCCTTGCTAACCGGGCCGGAACTGTTGACCCAACATGGTAGTGATCTGGCCCAAATCCTGCGCGGAGAGACACAGGCACTTTCGGAGGGAGAACAGAAAGAGATCCTCTCGTCGAGCCTTTCCTATTTTCCAGCCGATGCCTTGCTGGTGGGCTGGCTGGCAGCAGTGGTTTACGATACGCCCCATGCGGCAGCACCGATTCTGGATCTTCTGGAATACGCCAATTCGCAGCTGCTTGAATACCGGCGCTATGACGAAATTCTGTCTGGGGTACTGAAGCATGCTTATGGCGAACTGGATCGCCGGGGCGGGGTTTGGGCGAGCTGGCGGCTGGCGCGAGAAGCCAAGCAGATGAACCGCTTGCGCCTTGAGGTGATCGAACTGACCGAGCGCACCGACAACGCCATCAAATTCCTGAGTGACATGTTCTATGCCCGTGCCTACCGGCTGGCAGCAGCCAAAGTCGGTGCCAATGACTATCGCAATCTGGTGGATCAGAAGCTAAAGACTGCGGGTGAACTCTATCACTTCATGGTGAGTGAATTCCGGGAGGCGCGCAGCTTTCTGCTGGAGTTGACGATCGTGATAATCCTGATCATCGAATTGATTCCGATTCTCAAGGTAAAGTAGCGATTGATGAACTCTGCCCTGGTGGTCAGCTTCGACGCTGGCACAACTTCAGTCAAAACCCTTGTATTCGATCAAACGGCAAGGCCTGTCATTACGACGACCCAGATTGGTTACGACCTGCACACGACTTCCGATGGTGGTGTCGAGATACAAGCCTCCGACCTGCTTGCCGCCGCTTTGGCCAGTCTTGATCAGGCGCACAAAGCGCTGGCACAACTGGGCCGCAAGCCGGACGCAGTGTCGATGTGTACCTTCTGGCATTCCTTTCTTGGCGTCGATAGCAACGGCAAGCCCTCCAGCCCGATCCTGCATTTACTCGACACCCGCAGCCAGCCGGCGGCCGAGAAGCTCAAGCGCGATCTGGACGAGTCGGTTTTTCATTCGCGCGTAGGTACGGTTTTTCATCCCAGCTACTGGCCCGCAAAAATGATGTGGCTGCGCGAGCAGCGTCACGAATGGTTTGAGGCCTCGGCGCAGTGGATGAGCTTTGGCGAATATCTGTTTCTTGAGTTCTTTGGCCGCGCTCATGCAGCGACTTCGATGTTGTCGGCTACGGGTCTATGGAACTCGAACACCCAAAGCTATGATGCTGAGCTTGTTGCGCATCTGGGCTTGAGGCCTGAACAATTGGCCGATCTGAGCCTGCTCGATCAGCCGGCGCAAGGATTGCTGCCTGCCTATGCCGAACGTTGGCCGCTGTTTGCAGAGATCCCGTGGTTTCCTTCGATTGGTGATGGGGCCGCCAACAATATCGGCTGTGGCTGTGACACGCCTAACGAGTTTGCCTTGATGGTGGGTACTACCGGTGCGATGCGGGCGGTCTTTGAGCGGCCGCACGTTGATATTCCGCAAGGCCTTTGGTGTTATCGCCTCGACCCGCGGCGATTTGTTCTTGGTGGTGCTTTGTCCAACGGCGGCAAGGTATTTGAATGGGTAATGGAACGCTTTCAGATGCCGGCAGACTGGGAGCACCAGCTGTCGCAAATCACACCTGGGTCGCATGGCTTGACGGTGATGCCGCTCTTTGCCGGCGAACGCAGCACGAAGTGGCGGGCTGATGCGCGTGGCGCGATCACGGGTTTGAATCTCAATACGACGCCAGTCGAGATTCTGGCTGCTTCGCTCGAATCGGTGGCCCTTCGCTTTCGTCTGCTCTATGACATCCTTTCTGACCGGCTGGGTGCGCCTGAACGTGTGATCGCCACTGGTGAGGCACTGCGCAAATCGACCGTCTGGACGCAAATGATGGCTGATGCGCTGGGGCGCCCTGTTGTTGCGAGCCTCGAGAAAGAGACTTCTGCCCGGGGTGCTGCGATGCTGGCCCTCGAGCGAATCGGCGCGGTTGCCCATTTGAGCGAGATTCCTTCAACCACAGGGGATACCTTTCTGCCGAGGCCACAGTTTGCCGATGCTTACGCGCGACTGCTCGAAGAACAGAAAACGCTCTATCGCCGTCTCTTTGAGACTCCCTAGATGCGAAAATAGCGGCAATGCCTTCTGAACTCAGCCCCGAGCTGCAAGCGCGTGCCGCAAAGATCCAGGTTCTTCTGATGGACGTCGATGGTGTACTCACCGACGGCCGTCTCTACAACATCCCGTTTCCGGATGGATCGATCCTTGAGACCAAAGCATTTGATTCCCAGGACGGCATTGCCCTGCAGTGGCTGAGCTGGCACGGGATTGTTACCGGTGTGATCTCGGGCCGCGTGTCACCTGCTACGGCCGAGCGTGCCCGTCAGGCCAAGATGAAGTATGTCTATCAGGGCCACATAGAGAAGATTCCCATTCTCGACGAGATCATGGCTGATTTGCAGGTTTCTCCGGAAAACGTTGCCTACATCGGAGACGACTTTACCGATGTCGTGATCTATAACCGTGTTGGCCTTAGTTTTGCCACCGCCAATGCCCGCGAGGAAGTGAAACGCTCTGCGCAGGTGACGACTTCTGCCAAAGGTGGAGAAGGGGCAGTGCGTGAGGTCTGCGAATTGATTCTGAAGGCCAAGGGTATCTGGCCGGAAATTCTCAAAAAGTACGAAATCCATGTCTGAAACCAAACTTGCTCTTTTGCTTCGTGTCCGTCCCGGGCCTGGCGCTCTGCACCAGATTACGGGCGTGATCGCTGCCC
>JAPKYY010000231.1 GCA_026394095.1 Acidobacteriota bacterium
CCAGGCCGACCAACCCCATCCGTAAGGGTGGGGATTCCAAACGACCAACCCCATCCGTAAGGGTGGGGATTCCAAACGACACCAACCCCATCCCCAAGGGCGGGAATAGCAACTTCAAACGGCAACTCTACTGAAAACAAGGTTCAAAGCCAAAAGCCGCCTCCAGTCGCGCGGTGCAGTGCCACCAGGGACTCAAATCCCCTGGCCGCCGCGCAAGTTCTTTGACAACCGAACCCTGCTCCCACCACCAACACCACAAGTGTCTCTAGCCGGCCTGCAATCGCGTAGGCCGGCTAGGCCAGGATCTCCCGCACCACACTACCTGCGACATCAGTAAGCCGGAAATCCCGTCCGCTGTAGTTATAAGTCAGCTTCGTGTGATCGATCCCCATCAGATGCAAAATCGTCGCATTCAGGTCATGGTTGTAGCAACGCTTCTCAACAGCACGGAAACCGAAATCATCGGTCGCACCATACGTGATCCCACCCTTCACCCCACCGCCAGCCAGCACCACACTAAACCCAAAAGAATTATGATCCCGGCCATTCTGCAACTTAGTCGTCGCCCCCGTCTCCACCGCTGGAGTCCGGCCAAACTCCGTCCCCAGCACCACCAGCGTGTCTTCAAACAACCCGCGTGCCTTCAAGTCTTCAATCAACGAAGCCACACCCGGATCTGTCCTCGCCGCCAGCCGCTTGTGCACCAGAATATCCTCGTGGTTATCCCACGGCTGGCTGTTGCCGTAATAGATCTGCACCATCCTCACCCCACGCTCCACTAGCCGGCGCGCCATCAAACAACTCCGGCCAAAATCGTGATCCCCATACCGCTCCCGCGTCGCCTCGTCCTCCTTGCGAACATCAAACGCATCCGGCGCCTCCGTCTGCATTCGAAACGCCGTCTCCATCGCCGCAATCGATCCCTCGAGCTGCGAATCCCCGGCTCTGGCAGCCAGATGCTCGCGATTCAAACGAGCCAGCAAATCCAGTTGCCGCCGCTGCGCCGATGCATCCGCCTGAGGCTTGATATGCCGGATCAACTGATACGGGTCCGAACTCTCATTCTTCAAAAACGTCCCCTGAAACACCGCCGGCAAAAACGCACTGGACCACAACGGAGGCCCCACCACCGGCACTCCCGGGCACAACACCACAAAGCCCGGCAGATTCTGATTCTCTGTCCCCAGTCCATACATCAGCCAGCTTCCAAGACTGGGCCGCCCCGGCTGAATCGCCCCGCAATTGATCATAAACAGCGACGGCTCATGATTCGGAACATCCGTATGCATGCTCCGGATCACACAACAGTCATCCATCAGCTTCCCCATGCGAGGAAAGATCTCCGACACCTCCGTCCCGCACTTGGACCCACGAACAAACTCAAACGGTGACTGCATCAGTGTCCCCGTCACCCGTTCCGTCTTCGGCGATCCACCCGGCATCGGCTGCCCATGATACTTCCGCAACATCGGCTTCGGATCAAACGTATCCACCTGCGACATCCCGCCATTAAGCACAATGTAGATCAGCCGCTTCGCCTTCGCCGGATGATGCGTCGCACCCTGCGCCAAACCAGCCAGCCCCAATCCTCCAGCCAGCCGCGACAGCACCTCCCGCCGCGACCAGCGCGGATGCACAGAAGCCCCATGAATTGGCAAACGATCAATCGACATAGCTGAACTCATTCGTACTCAACAAAACTTGTGCATACTGCTTCCACGTCCCGCCACCAGCGAGAAATTCCTTCGCCGCCCTCTTTTCACTCTCGCTCGGCGCGCGTTGAAACAACAGCTCATAACCACGATTCAAACCCATTTTCTTCAGCCGCATGCCCAGAGCCTCAGCCTCCACCGCCACCATCTCGGAATTCAAATAGAACAACTTCTGCAAAGGTACATTCGTCACCACCCGCTGTTCACAAGTAACCGCCGCGCTTGGCAAGTCAAATAACGACAACGTCTCATCGGCTTGAAACCGGCCCACCTTCGCATACACCGTCCGCCGCCGCATCTCAGGCTTCAACTCCTCGCTTTTCCCACCCACCTTCAAATCCAGCCGGCCCGACACAGCCAGCATCGCATCCCGAAACTGCTCCGCCGTCAAACGTTTCCGCTCAGGTCTACGCTGATAGGCCTCACTCAAAACAATCTCTCGAATCATCGCCTTCAAGTCGTAGTTCAAAGCAACAAAACGAGCCGCCAGATATTCCAGCAATTCCGGATTCCGCGGCCGGTCCCCGGCAAGCCCAAAATTCGAAGGCGTCTTCACAATCCCCTGCCCAAACAAATGCATCCAGATCCGGTTCACCGCAACCCGCGCCGCCAGCGGATGATGCGCCACTGTTTCGGCCAACTGCAACCGCCCGCTCCCCTGATTCAACGGAATCACCTTCCCGCCACTCAACACCATCGGGAACCGCCGTGGCACCACCTCACCCGGGTCCTCCGGGTTCCCCCGCTTGTCCAGATTCAGATCCCAGCTCTCAAACTCACCGATCCCGTCAAAGTACGGATACTTCTCAGGCAACGACTTCTTCAAACGATCCCGCTCCGCCTTCAGCGCTTCGTATTCAGCCTTGGCCGCGCCCTCCAGTAGCCTTACCGTCAACTCGCTCGGGAAGCGCATCGGCGCCCCGCCCTCAAGAAAAGTCCGGTTATAAGCCACATACCGGTCACGAGGAATCGACTTCACCGCCACATCCGCCCCAGGATTAAAGTCCTCATCACTGCGATACCCACCCGGCAAAACGATCGTCCGCTTCGGCTTCACCGCAACCTTGGCCGCCTCCTCCACCGTCAACCGGTTCTCTTCATCCACCTTCTTCTTCTCTGCAGCGATATCCAGCATCAGGGCCTCAAATGCCCGCGCCTTCTCTTCGGTCGGCCCCTCAAACCAGCTCTTCAAATAGGGATGAAACTCCTCTGGCTTCTTCAGGTAATCGCACCACCGCATCACAAGCTCGGCATTAAGCCCGGTCGCATCACCAGTCAACCCGCCCATCATGTAGCGCCACATGCCAACTGCGAATTTCTCGCGCAACACCTCAGCCTGCCTTGCGAGAAACTTCTCGAGCTTCTTTTCTGCCGCATCCAGTTGCTTCTTCTGTTCCCGCCATGCCGCTGCCTCAGCCTCCGGCACCAGCGGATATTCCTTGTAAGCCGAACTGGCAAAAACACCGGCCAGCGCATA
>JAPKYY010000695.1 GCA_026394095.1 Acidobacteriota bacterium
AGGCCCTGGCCTCCCAGAGGGCTTTGGTGCCCAGCACCTCGGCGATGCGTTCGGCATAGGCCGCGAGCAGGCGCTCGCCCTTCTCCGGCGTGCCGGCGGCGGCGTTGCCGATGACGCCGGAGCGGGCGCGGGCGTTGAGCGTTTGCCAGCGGAACACCTTGGGGCCGACCAGCGCCTCGATCTCCGGACGGTCCTGGTCCGGGCCGTGGGCGGCGCCGAGATGTTCGTGGCGGACGAGCGCGGGCTCGGTCGCCATGATCATCGCGGTCTCGGCCTCGCAGGCGTGCAGCACGGCGGATTGCGATGTCAGGATCGCCCGCGTCGCGGCGTCCCCCACATCGTAATAGGCGAAAGTGACGAGGGGAATTTTCAGTTCCACGGTGAGCTCACTCACCGCGACGGTCAGCGGCGCCGCGTTGCCGCCATGGCCGTTGAGGATGCAGATGCGGCGGAACCCGCCGCGCACCAGCGAGCGCACGATGCCACGCAGCAGCCCGGCCATCTGAAAATCTCCGCCGTAGATTGCACGGCCAGTAACCTTGTCTGCGCCGTCGTGACGAATCGGGCGCGTGCCGATTACTGAATACTTCATGCCTGCATCTCCTTCGCCGCTTGCTGAACGGCCTTGATGATTTTGTCGTAGCCGGTGCAGCGGCAGAGGTTATTGGACAGGAAGAAGCGAATGCGCTCTTCAGTCGGGTTCGGTTCCTTCTCAAGCAGGGTTTTGGTGGCGACAATAAAGCCCGGGGTACAGATGCCACATTGCAGCGCTGCGTTTTCGAGGAAGGCCTTCTGGATCGGGTGCATCTGGTTGCCGTTTGCAATGCCTTCGATGGTGGTAATCTTGCGGCCTTCGGCTTCAACGCCGAGAACAAGGCAGGACGTCACCAGGCGGCCATCAATCGTAACCGTACAGGACCCGCAGTTGCCGTCGTTGCAGCCTTCTTTGGTGCCAGTCATGTTGAGGTTGTCACGGAGTACTTCGAGCAGGCTCTGGCGTGGCTCGCAAAGGAAGTCGCGCTCTTCGCCGTTGATCGTGGTGTGGACGTGCGTTTTGGACTGCATGGTTATTGAAGCTCCTTGGCTTGCTTGACGGCCGCTTGAAGAGCGCGGCGGGTGAGAACGGCGCAGAGGTGGCGCCGGTACTCGGCGGTACCTCGCATGTCTGAGATAGGCTGGGCCGCCTGTTTGGCGATCTCTGCTGCGGCTTCGATCGATTCTTCGTTGACAGGTTTGCCCTTGAGCGAATCCCCTGCGGCCTGCACAAAGAGCGGCGTGGGCGCAACCGAAGCCAGCGCGATGCGAGCCTCCGCGAAGATTCCGTTATTGAGTACTACGCTCGCACCGGCGCCAGCAACTGCGATGTCCATTTCATTGCGCGGGATGAAGCGCAGGTATTGCGCGCCAGAAGATGGCTTGGGGGCAGGGAAGTGCACCGAGACCAGCAAATCGCCAGGCTTGAGTGAGTTTTTGCCTGGGGCGATGCAAACGTCTTCGACAGCGATCTCCCGCTCGCCATTCACGCTTGCGATGCGGCACCTGGCTCCAAGGGCGATCAGCAGCGGGATGGAATCTGCACTGGGCGCGGCGTTGCACAGGTTGCCGCCCAGTGAGGCACGGCCCTGAATCTGAGTGCCACCGATAATCGACGACACTTCCGCTAGCGACGGGTAGTGACGCTTCACGTCCGGATGCTCTTGAATGTCGGCCCAATTGACGGCAGCGCCAAGGGTGAGGCCGGTGGATGGATCGAAGGAAATCTCGTTGAGTTCAGGGACACGCTTGATGTCAATCACGAGGTCTGTCTCTTTGCGGCCGGCGCGAAGCTGCACAAGCAGATCTGTACCTCCGGCAAGCAGGTACGCGCCAGGGTGGCCGTTGAGGTCGGCCAATGTGCCAGCAAGCGTAGTTGGGGCTTTATAGTCAAACCACTTCACAGGAAGGATGCTCCTTGGGCGATCTTTTCGCCTGATTCCATGAGGGTATCACTGAGGCGGTACAATCGCCGAAGTGGAAATGAACACAGCAAGCGGCAAGGATCGAATGAAATACGCATGGTTTGTGGTTGCCTTGCTGATGCCAGTGGCATTGCTGAATTATCTTGACCGGCAAATGCTGGCCGCGATGAAATTCTCGCTGATGACCGACATTCCCGACATCGGGTCTGAAGCCAACTGGGGCAAGATTCTTGCGCTCTTCAAGTGGACTTACGCTTTCTTGAGCCCCGTGGGTGGATATCTGGCAGACCGCTTCAGCCGCCGCCATGTGATTGCACTCAGCCTGGCCATCTGGTCTGGCGTGACCTGGGCTACCGGGCAGGCCACCACTTACAACGAACTCCTGGCCACCCGCGCCATCATGGGCATCAGTGAGGCCTTCTACCTGCCTGCCGCCCTGGCCCTGATTGCGGATTACCACTTCGGGTCCACCCGATCAAGAGCAGTTGGCATGCACCAGATGGGCATCTATGCGGGTGTGATTGTTGGCGGTTTCAGCGGCTATGCAGCCGACAGCCCGGCACTTGGCTGGCGCTGGATGTTCGAGGTTTGCGGGCTGGTTGGGGTTGCCTACGCGGTGCCAC
>JAPKYY010000008.1 GCA_026394095.1 Acidobacteriota bacterium
CGCTACTGGAACTGCTGCTGCAACCGGAGGCGCCGCTGCTGCCGCAACGGGAACGGCCGCTGCCGCTGCTGGAACCGCCGCTGCCGCTACTGGCCTCTCTACGGCAATGATTGCCGGGATTACTGTCGCCAGTGTTGCAGGTGTTGCGGCCAGCGTTGCAGTCGTTACCCAAGCCGACTCCAACTCCATCAGTCAGTAAAATCTCACTTTCCCTCCCAAGGCCAGACGCGATCCCCCGAGCGTCTGGTCTTTTTTCATTTCAAAACAGCAAATCTGCTATCGCTCCTTCATGACGGAGCAAGACTTCTTTCCTCCATAATCCTCCACCGTAGCCTGTAAGATCCCCATTTGCGCCTATCACTCGATGGCACGGAATCACGATCGAAATCGGATTCCTCCCGTTTGCCATTCCTACGGCTCTCACCGCCTTTTCTTTGCCCAATCGCTGGGCCAATTCCCGATACGAAATGGTTTCTCCAAAGGGAATTTGGCCGAGGAGTGTCCAGACCTCTCTTTGGAACTCGGTTCCTTCCGGCTGCAACGGCAAATCGAAAGTCCTCCGCCACTTGCCGAAATACTCCTGCAGTTGCCGCTCGGCATCGAGCAGGATTGCATCCGGCTCTTCGATCGCCCCCGTCCGGTCCCTCGGATGCCGCTCTTCTTCAAAGGCCAAACCGATCAACGCTTCACCGTTTGAGGTCAAAGTGATCCGGCCCACTGGCGAATCCATGTAGCTTAAATAGATCAAGTTTCCTCCTCCTGCGACAGTGATCTCCATAAAAGAAATACCGCATAAGCCCGAAGTGGTTCCCACTGGGCACTCATTGCTTCTGCCTCCCGAGCCGCTTTGACCGGCCCCAAGCCCTGGATGCCGAGGGCCTTCTGAATTCCAAGATCTCCGGCCGGGAAGGCATTTCGGTCTGAACTGCCGCGCATCCGGAGGTAGCTTTCCGTCCAGGGTCCGATTCCTGGCAACTCAAGCAAGGGCCCGCGATCTTCCAGCTTTAGGCTCGACCACTCCGCAAATTGGTGTATGGTCTCTGCCCGTTTGCGGGTAATCCCGACAGCAGCCAAGTCTTCGATTGCCACTTGCGCCAACTCCTCAGCTAAGGGGAATAGCTTAGTCACGCTAGGGAAAGGACTAGGGTACGAATGTCCAAACTGAGCCACAATTCTGCCAGCCAGTGTATGAGCAGCCTTCACAGAGACCTGCTGGCCAAGGATGGCTCGCACTCCCATCTCAAAGCCATCCCAGGCCCCGGGCAACCTCACTCCGGGCCAGCGCTGCAAGAGCGGCCCCACGGTCGGATCTCCGCCCAGCTTGGCTTTGACCTCATCTGGGCGAGCGTCGAGGTCCAGAACACGCATCGCCAGATTGCGTATCCCGTCGGCTCGGTCACCCCAAACTTCCAGCTCCAGATGGGTCTCTCCCGCAACCGGTCTGATCTCGATCGCGCCCCAACCGGCCCCCGATCTGAAACTCCGTCGTAACACGTCCCCTTCAATTGCCTCGACCCCAGGGATGGCTCGGGGACCAAAGAAGCGTAGAAGGCCCTTCCAGTCGAAAGGAGGCAGGAAAGGGAGGGTCTCCACACTTTGCATCATAAATAGCTATAATACAGTCATGAGCGAGACCCGCTCGCATTCCTGCGCCAAAAGCAAGTAGTTCGCATTTGGCCCTTGATACCCCCACAAAGGCACGTTAGAGTGGAGCCACGTCGTCTCCCCCGAGCGAAGCCAACATCGGTCCCCGAGGACCGGAGTACCATCGCAAGGAGTGATTTTCGAATCATGAATTTTGGACCGTCGAGCAGACTGCTCGCTATTGTTGGAATTATGGCAGGCCCCTTCGTGGCCACTTCTCCCGCCCCGACCGGAGATGAGGCAGCCGGAAAACAAGACCCCAGACTGGTACGCCTCGAGAAGTACTTCGAAGAAAAGCAGTGCCCGGTCAAACCGCTGGCTCGCGAATTTGTCGCCGCCGCAGACCGTCACAATCTCGACTGGCGGCTCTTGCCGAGCATCGCTTTTGTCGAAAGCAGTGGCGGCAAAACCTTCCACAACAACAACATTTTTGGATGGAGTAATGGCGATCACCGCTTTGGGAGCGTCAAAGAGAGCATCCACACCGTCGCTGAAAGGTTGGCCAACTCTCACTACTACCGCAACAAGCCGCTGGATAAGATCTTGACCACCTACAACCCTGTCCCCGGCTATCGCGAGCGGGTACGCGACGTGATGGACGATCTGGGCCCTGCCCGTCCCACCCGCCCCCTTCAACTCTCCTACCGCAACTAGC
>JAPKYY010000214.1 GCA_026394095.1 Acidobacteriota bacterium
AACGTACTTCACCGGGATGCCAAGCGTTCCCGCCCATGCCACAAGATCACGCACGCGCTGGCCCTTGATCGAATCCCCAAACAGGATGACGAGTTCTTTTTCGCCCTTCAACTGTTCGGTCAGATGATTAAGAGCGTCAAACTCCTGGCCTTCAGGTACAACCACAGAAGCCGCAGAATACTTGGCCTCACGCACGGGCCCAGGCGTCACGGTAAAGATCTTCGCCTTGTGATGCCGCACGTCAGCCCGTAGCTGGAAGGCGAGGAAGGGATGCTGCTGCGAAAGGTCAGAACCAATCACCAGCGCCGCCTTCGTGTTGTAGAGATCATCAGCGGTTGCCAGGCTCGAAAGGTTCCCCGATACGGCATCAAGCAACGTCACAAAGTCGCCCGAACGCACGTGATCGATATTGGAGCTCTTGAGGCCAGCACGCGAAAACTTCTGCAGATAGAACAGCTCTTCGTTGGTCAGATGCGTACCGGCCACCACGCCAAACTTGCCGCCTGCCGCACTCACGCTCTTGAACTTCTCAGCCACAAAACCAAGCGCCTTAGACCACGACACCGGCTCAAGCTTCCCGTTAATCCGGATCATCGGGCTCGTCAAACGTTCTTCGTGCGCATTGAAGTCAAAGCCATAACGGCCCTTCACGCAGAGAAACTCACCATTGATGCCAGACCGGTCGCGGTTGTTTCCGCGCATAATCTCGTCGTTGCGAACACCAAGTGTCGTCTTGCAACCATTCGAGCAATGCGTACAAACCGTACCCACGTGCTGCATCTCCCACGGCCGCGTCTTGTAACGATACGTGTTGGATGTCAGCGCGCCTACGGGGCAAATATCGATACAAGCGCCGCACTCATCGCAATCGAGGTGATCGCCGCCATTAGGAGCAATCTCGCTCAACACGCCACGGTTGGTAATACCCAGGGCCCCCACGCCCATGCCTTCATTACAGGCACGCACGCAGCGGTAGCAGAGGATGCAACGGGCAGGATCGTAGAACACAACGGGCGACCACTGCCGCTCCGGCTCATGATTCTTCATCTCCGTAAAGCGCGATTCACCGGCGCCATAACGGAAAACCATGTCCTGCAATTCACACTCACCGCCCTTGTCGCAAACCGGACAATCGAGCGGGTGATTCGTGAGCAAAAACTCAAGCGTGCCCTTGCGGGCCTTGGTCAACTGTTCGGTCTCGCTGCGAACAATCATGCCTTCCATCACTGGCAGCGTGCAGGCAGTCTGCAGCTTCGGCATCTTCTCTACTTCCACCAGGCACATGCGGCAGGCGGCCTGCAGCGAATAGCCTTCGTAGTAGCAGAATGCTGGAATTTCAATGCCGGCGCGTTTGCAGGCGTCGATCAGTAACGTACCCGGAGGGGCTGAAAGCTGGCGTCCATCAACGGTGAAGTTGATTACGGTAGGTGGGGCTGCGGCTGGTGTCGACATAGTGCTTTATCGGATCGCAATCAATTGGTCTGGCGAGGTCACAGGTACAACGTTCTCGCGCAAACGGGCTTCAAATTCTTCGCGGAACTTCTCCACGAATCCAATCGTGGGCATGGCCGCAGCGTCGCCAAGCGGGCAGAATGTCCGGCCCAGCATATTCTTGGCAAGTTCATGGATCAAGTCGATATCGGCGCGGCGGCCTGTCCCTTCATCCATGCGGGTCAAAATCTTTCGCAACCACGTTGTGCCCTCACGGCACGGGATGCACCAGCCACACGATTCATGCGCGTAAAAACGCATCGTGCGCAGTGCCACCTTGACGATATCGGTGTCTTCATCCATCACCATCATGCCGCCAGAGCCGGCCATCGTCTTCATCCGCGCGTAGTTGTCATAGTCCATCGGGAAGTCGCATTCATCGGCTCTCAGCACCGGCGAAGAGGACCCACCCGGAATCACGGCCTTCAACTTCTTGCCGCCACGGATGCCCCCGCAGACTTCATAAATCATCTTCTGCATCGGGAAGCCCAGCGGCACCTCATACACACCCGGCCGGTTCACGTGGCCAGATACGCACAACATGCGCGTGCCGCCATTTTTCGGGGTGCCGAGATCGGCATAAGCCTGCCCACCCATGCGCAGCACTGCCGGCACGGTGGCAAAAGTCTCAACATTGTTCAGTACAGTTGGCGATGCATAAAGGCCGCTGACAGCAGGAAATGGCGGCCGAATCCGCGGCACACCGCGCTTGCCTTCAAGCGATTCGAGCAAAGCCGACTCTTCGCCACACTCATAAGCGCCTGCGCCCGAGTGCGTATAGAGATCAAAATCGATCCCCGAGCCCTTGATGTTCTTGCCCAGATAGCCATGCGCATAGGCCTCAGCCAGCGCCTTGTCCATGATGTCGATCAGGTAGCGGTATTCTCCGCGGATGTAGATATAGCCGGCCTTGCAACCGATCGTGCGGGCGGCAATCAGGCAGCCTTCGATCAACTGATGCGGATCGTTCTGAATCAGCAGCCGGTCTTTGCAGGTGCCGGGCTCAGACTCATCGGCGTTTACAACAACGTATTTCGGCTTTGGATTATCGCGAGGGATGAAGCTCCATTTGAGCCCCGTCGGGAAACCCGCGCCACCGCGCCCACGCAAATTCGAGAGCTTCAGCTCATCGATGATCTGCTCCGGGGTCATCTCAATGGCCTTCATGAAAGCCACATAGCCTTCATGCGCCAGGTAGGTATCGATCGATGCGGAATTCGGCAATCCGAATCGCTTCGTGATCACCTTCACTTCATCGGGATGTGGTTCGTTGAACATGGCTGATACTCCTTTGCCTACTGAACCTTCTTCTGGATGCTGTCCAGCAGCTGATCCAGCTTTTCAATGGTCATGTGATGGTGATATTCATAACCATCGACCACACACGGAGCCCAGGAACAAGCACCCGCGCACTCCACTTCTTCTAGCGAAATCAAACCATCCGCAGTCACCTGCTTATGCCCGATTCCCAAACGCTTGGTTGTGTGCTGCCACAACTCCTCGCCACCCATCAGAAGGCAGGCGATATTGGTACAAACCTGCACATGGTGCTTGCCCATTTTCTGCTTGTTCAGCATCGAATAGTAGCCCACTACTTCTTCCACTTGCAGAGGTGAAACTTCGCAGCGCTGAGCCACTTCGGCAACCAGTTCCTGCGTCACCATCCCAAGCTCGTCCTGCGCATACATCAGCATCGGAATCACAGCCGAACGCTTACGGCCCTGCGGGTAACGAGCCCAGATATCCTGAAGTCTTTTTTCGGTTTCGGGGGTAAAAGTCATTAGCGGTCCGTGTCTCCCAGCACAAAGTCCATCGATCCCATGCTGGCAATCGAATCGGCGATCATTCCGCCCTCGCACATCACGCCCAGGCCCTGGATGTTGCCAAAGCTCGGAGTCCGCATATGCACGCGAAACGGCTTGCTGGTTCCATCGGAAACCACGTAATAGCCAAGCTCGCCACGCGGCGATTCAATCACCTGATACACCTCACCCGGGGGCACACGCACGCCCTCGGTCACAATCTTGAAGTGGTAGATCAACGCTTCCATCTGCGTCTTCATCTTTTCGCGCTGCGGCAACACAACCTTGGGCGCATCGGCCTGGTATGCCCCTTCGGGCATTCCTTCAAGCGCCTGTGCCATGATTCGCACTGACTGCCGCATCTCTTCCATCCGCACCCGGTAACGCGCGTACACGTCATTTTCAGTGCGAGTGGGCACATCAAACTCAAAATTCTGGTAGCCCGAATACGGCTCATCCTTGCGCGCATCCCACGGAATCCCGGCCGCACGAATCATGGGGCCCGTAATGCCGATCGCAAGCATCTTGTCTACTGGAACCATTCCCACGCCAATCGTCCGGTTCTTCCAGATCGGATTGTTGTCGAGCAGGTTTTCGTATTCATCAATCTTGGGCGGGAACATCTCAAGAAACTTCTTAACGGCTTCCAGGCCGCCGCGAGGATGGTCAAGAGCCAAACCACCAATCCGGAAGTAGCTCGTCATCAAACGCTGGCCGCTGAACATCTCAAAGATCTTCAGCAACTCTTCGCGCTCACGAGTAGCGTAGAAAAACATCGACATCGCGCCCATATCGAGCGCATGTGTCCCCAGCCAGACCAGGTGCGAATTGATGCGGGTCAATTCGGTCAGCATCACGCGAGTCCAAACAGCGCGGGGCGGAACTTCAATCCCCAGCAGCTTCTCAATCGCAAGGCAATAGCAGAGGTTGTTCGACAGGTTCGCAAGATAATCCACGCGATCCGTCAGCGGGATCACCTGTTGATACGTCTTGGTCTCGCACTGCTTCTCGATGCCCGTATGCAGAAAGCCAATTTCGGGCTGAGCTTTCACAACTGTCTCACCATCCAGCTCAAGCACCACACGCAACACACCGTGGGTCGACGGATGCTGCGGACCCATGTTGAGGGTCATTTTGCGAGTCGTGCCAGCGTCGGAATTCGGGACGGGCTCAAGAGTGACGGTAGGGGTTAGGGTTTCGCTCATCGTGCTGCTCGCTTATTGGTTCGTCTCGCCGTAATCGTACTTATGGCCATGGATGGGGAAGTCCTTACGCAAAGGATGCCCTTCCCAGTCCTCCGGCATCATGATGCGCCGCAAGTCCGGGTGGCCATTAAAAGTCACACCAAACAAATCGAAGACTTCGCGTTCATACCAGTTGGCACCAGCCCAAACACCGGTCACAGAATCCACTGCCGGGTTTTCGCCCGATACACGCACCTTCAAGCGAAGCCGCAAAGCATCCTTGACGTTGTGCAGCAGATAGACCACTTCAAAGCGCGGCTCCTGCGGATACCAGTCGAGTGCCGTCACGCTGGAGGCGCGGTTGAACCCATGTTCATCGCGCAACACGGTGCAGACTTCTACGATGCTTGCCGCAGAGATATACAAAATTGTTTGTTCGTGTTCGAGGCTGCCAGCTTCGATGGCATCGCCAAAGCGCTCAACGAGGGCGATAACGAGGGGGTCTTCCTGCAATAGCTCAGAGATCATGCTGGCCTAAATGTCCTTCGACTTTCGATTCGGCGTTACGGTCCAATCCAGTGCGCCTTTCTTCCAGACGAAATAAAAGCCGCTCAGAACTAAAATCATGAATAAAACCATCTCGACAAAACCAAACATCCCGAGTTCGCGGTACACAACGGCCCAGGGATAGAGAAACACGGCTTCAATGTCGAAAAGAATGAAGAGCATGGCTACCAGGTAGAACTTTACCGAGAAGCGCTCGCGGGCATTGCCCACTGGCTTCACGCCAGATTCGTAGGGGGAATCTTTAGCCGCATTGCGATTACGCTTGCCGAAAAAAAGTCCGGCGAAGACCAGTCCACCGGCGACGGCGGCCGCGAAGAGAATCTGAACGAGTACCGGGAAGTACAGCTCACTGTAGTTTGTAGGCATGGATGAGAGAGCGGCAGTGGCTTAAAAACAACTCCGACGCGGAAGCTTGCCTTATCTTAACTATACTGATCGTTTCGGAGTGCGGTCAAACGTCCTCTCACGAAAGAAGGTTACAAAGCAGTTGATTTCAGTCGAGATAAACGGCGAACGCCGCGAAATTCCAGCTTCCCTGAACGTCCGGGGCCTCCTCGAACACCTCCAGATCGATACCGCCCGGGTAGCCGTCGAGTTGAACAAAGAGATCGTCCGCAAGGCCGCCTGGGACGCTACGCCCGTTGAGGCTGGCGCTCAAATCGAGATCGTCATGTTCGTCGGAGGAGGCAAAAACTGAGACTCGCTCTCATCCTGCTGGCCAGCATGGCGCTAGCCCAAACCCGCCAGCTTGCGATCACGATCGACGACCTCCCGCGCGGCGGCGATTCCCCGGGCCCAAGAAATTTCGAAAAGACTCTGGCAATGACCACAAAACTGACGGCAGCCCTCAAAGGCGTCCCTGTCAGCGTCTACGTCAATCCCGGCCAGGCCCGGGACTATACCGATTCCGGCCTTGAAAAGCTCCTCAAGCTCTGGCGCAAGCAAGGCGCCGAGATCGGCAACCACACGTTTTCGCATCCTGACCTGAACAAGATCCCGCTGGCCGAATACGAAGCAGACATTATCCGCGCCGAGCCAGCCATCCGCCAGGCTCGCGGAGGCACCAAGCCCCGCTACTTCCGCCACCCCTTCCTCCACACCGGGCCGACCGAGGAAACGAAACAAGGCCTCGCTGCCTTTCTCAAAGAACACAACTACGAAGTCGCGCCCGTGACAATCGACAATTCTGAATGGGTCTTCGCCCGCGTCTACACCAGCACAAAGAATCCTGAGCGAATCCGGCAAGAATACGTGAAATACATGGACGGCATCTTCGATTTCTTCGAAAAGCGCACTCTTGAGGTTGTTGGCCGCGAAATCCCGCAAATCCTGTTAATCCACGCCAACCAGCTCAACGCCGACGCATTGCCAGACCTGCTAAAACTCTTCGAGAAGCGCGGCTACAAGATCGTGACCCTCGATCAAGCCCTAAAGGACGAAGCCTACCAACTCAAAGACGGCTTCACCGGAACTAACGGAATCTCCTGGATCCACCGCTGGGCCGCCGGCAAAGGAATGAAGATCGTGTACGAGCCCGCCGAACCCAAATGGCTGATGGACGAATTCAAGAGCCTCCGCTAGAGGCACTACCCTTCTTGGCAAAGGCTACATTCGTAACACGCAATACCCCCGCAAACTATTGAAGGCTAAGTACTTTTTAACCTTAAAGAATCCCCGCCACCCCAACGATGGAATCTGTGATGGAAGTTTTACGATTCGACCAATTCGACGCCGGGCCCGGTTTCGAACAGGCCATTGATCTCCTCTCCGAACAAGGCGCCGAGTGCCTCGTCGCTGTCATCCGTGGCGGCCTCGATGAAGCCACCCATCTCATCGACCTCGCCTCAGAAGCCAATTCCAGCGTCCCCATCGTCATCCTGCTCGAAGACTTCACCCACAGCCTCGCCTCTCAGATCCGCAAAGCGGGGGCCTACGAAGTTCTACCTACTGACAGCAGCCAACTCGACCTCGACGAAATCAT